>JAIORE010000068.1 GCA_021108315.1 Candidatus Cloacimonadota bacterium | reverse complement strand
CAAAGCTATAGCAGCTAACTTATTGAAAAAGGTGGGATGAGATGTGAACAGTCTCCGATAACTCAGTTAAATAGTTAAAATAAAAATAACTTGACAGCTATAAATAAAAAAACATATATTGTATTTGGGAATTGTGAAGGAGTAAAAAATGAGCTCGGAATATCTTTATCTAATTATTGCTATACTATTATTTGTAAATTTTATCAATTTGAAAAACAATCTACAAATGTCAATGTTTGATAGTGTTATGCAAAGCGAAGAGTATTACAATGCTCTTGCTTTAGCAGAAAAAACGGTTGATCAAGCATGGTTAACTCCTTTTAGTCAGCTATCCAGTACTTTCAATAATCAATCTGTTACCGAGACGTGGGATGGTGTTACTTTTCAAGTAGATACTACTGTAACCGGCTTTTCATATCGTGGACTAAATAAATATCTCACATTTACCGTTGAAGTTAGGAATACGGATTACAATGTTTATGTAAAATTAGAAAAGATATTTTCAGATTTAAAATAGAAGGTATAGCGTATGAATGAACTCTTAGGTGTAATTATTGTAGTGGCACTTGTTTCAACATTACTACTATCATTTCATCAAGCCAGTTTTAGTTTCAAACAAGAATCTTACAAATATAATGATAACTATAATTTGCAAACAGAAGCTGATATATTTAGGCATAAAGTAAGAAACTTAATCGTAAATGCAGGTTATGGAATGGATTCTATTGGAAGTACTTCCGTAGTTGAGGCTGATAGCACAAAATTTGTGTTTTTGACAAATGATCCAGCATTGGGGGTTGTTAAAACTGAAATTTCGACAAGAGCTTTTACAACAGATCCCACATATAATCCTAATGATTTTCAAATTATTCACAAAATTAATGATGTGTATTCTACAGATTTTAGTTTAGTAGGGCTTACCAGATTTAGTTTTGAATTTTATGATAATAATTTTAATTTGTTATCTTTTCCAATTTCAAATATGAAAGATATAAAAGTTATAGCTTATAACTATACAATACAAGGGGCAGATCCTTTTGCTTCTGGAAATACTATATTAAATACAGATTACCCCACTACGAGTGGAAGAGAAGTAATTTTTGGAAAAAATCTATTTGACTGGAATGTCATCGGAGGTTAATTATGGCACGATTTTTTATTATTTTCTTATTGGCTGCTACAGCTTTTTTATTTCCTGTTTTGCAGTCTTCATATTCTCAGAAGATGAGAGCTACTGATAACATAACTAGAGACTACAATATCTCTATTGCAAGAAATGCAGCGTCTAGCTATGCGAGTATGTTATTGTACGAAATTGCAGAAACGTTTGATAGTGTTGATTTTCAAAATCAAAGCAAGTTAAATGACTACTTAGAGGAATTTACTTTTACTGATAACAACACTGCCTTTAGTGGTACAAACATTGTCAGTTCTCTAAGTACCCAAGATACAGGATACACTCTTGAACTAAAAGTTATTGCAACAAAAGGTGATGTTGAAGCAACTTTTGAAACAAAAACCTTCCAAATACCTTTTTCCTATTATGGATTATTTCTAAATGGAAGTGTAGGCGGCTATTATTATGGGAACGAAAAATTTTGGGAATTATTAGATGGTCCTATGCATGTTAATGGTAACTTTGCGGCAGGTGGTGTACCCGGTCCGCAAGTAACCGGAAATTTGAATATGACAGGTATTATGAAATATGGTTATGGCTTGAGTTATGAAAAGTGGAGTAGATTTACAGGGGAAAGTATAAATACAGGTGTTGACAAGCTTAATTTCCCTAACCATATGAATTTTATTGATAAGCATAATGCTTATGATTTGGATAATCTATTTTCTTCACCTTACAATAGCAGTCTTTATATTCAATTGGGTGATGATGCAAGTGGCAATGGAATTGTAGATGTTTATGCAGTTCCTTATGATGATCCTCAATTAGCAGATCCGGCTTATTTACTAGCAAATAAGAGGACAATACTGATAAGCGATCTTCAAGATGTGTACGGTCTTGATGAAAATTTACTTTTTAGTCAAAAATATAAAATTCATGTTCAAGGTACATTAAACGGTCAATTGACGATTGCCGGATGGAAAGATTTTTATATTACTGATGATATACTTCTTAAAGATGATCCTACGGTAAATCCTGATTCTGAAGATATTCTTGGGTTATATACAAAAAACGATCTTTATATCGCTTCACGAGAAAAAGAATATACAAATAATGTATATTACAATGAAAATGGAGTTGATATTTTTGCTAATATTTTCACAGGAAATTCTTTAAAAATAGAAAATTTCAGTAGCTGGAAAGGACCTAAAAGTAGAGGTGCTTTTAGGGTTTATGGCAGTCGCTCACAACATAAATGTAATGCGACTTTTAGCGGATTTACAAATTATCGGGGTTTTTTAGAAGAAATAATTTACGATTATCGTTTTAGAAGTATTGCTCCTCCTGGAGTTCCATGGACAGATAATCGTAGACTTTCTGATTTCAAAGAATCTTATCGAATCATACCAACCTAAAACAGTATAAATCCCACAAGATTTTTAATTGATGTCAAACAAAATACTTCCTTGTGAAGAGAGATTGATGCAGTTAGTAAAGCTATCTGCATCAATCTCTGGTTTAGACCATGATATTCATAATTATTTGACCATATTCTCTTTATCCATACGCATTATTGAGAAATCTGGAAATAAATATAATGAGCCAAAATTGTTAAAAATATGTAATCAAATGCAAGAAGGTATAGATTCTATAGAAAAAATATTGACGAAACTGAAACCTTTAAAAGATAATCCCTCAATAATCGAATACAAGAAAAAATGGAAATAAAATGAAGAAGCATTTACTTATCGTTGATGATGAAAAACACATTCGAGAATTATGTAAAGATATCCTCGAAGACGAAGGATACAAAGTCTCTATAGCAGAGGATGGTAAAAGTGCACTTCAGAAAATGGATTCTGATTATTTTGAACTTTTTGTTATTGATATGATAATGCCCGGCATGGATGGTCTGGAACTTCTTAAAAAAATCAAAAGAAAACAACCATTAGCAGTCGTAATAATTACTACAGGTTTCTCGAGTATCGAAGGAGCTGTGAAAGCAGTTCATGCAGGAGCTTTTCAATATCTTTCAAAACCCTTAAATGCTGGAGAATTGGTAAGCACAGTGCAAAAAGGTATTGCTTATTCAGAACATCTATATGGTCCATTGAATAAAGCTATCAGATCAGAAAAAATATCTAATAATGTTGTTAAAACAAAGCACCTGGATATAATTTTTAATAATTTTAGTATAGAAGAAAGAGATCAGCTTTTGTCGCTTAGTAAAACTATGAATTTCAATACTGGTGAATATATTGTAATGGATAACAAAAAATTAAAAAAATTTTTAATTATTGAAAGTGGAAATATTTCTGTTTGGTCAGACGACACTTCTGTAGATTATCTAAGTAAAGGAGATTGTTGGGGAGAAGAAGAATTTTTATTGCCAAGTGAAACCTTTACCACTCTTAAAGCGGAAACTCCAGTTTTAATTACATATTTTATCAAAGATGAAATTATTGAATATTTTAATTCAAAAGATAAAAATCTGTATGATATTTTTTATCAAAATTTAACAAATTCAGTTTATTTTAAATGGCGTAAAGCTATTCAAAGAATAGTAATGCTAAAAATGGTTTCGAGAATTTAGGAAAGGGAGAAAAATTGGCTTTAACATTTTCACCTGAAATGCAGGTAACTTTATCTGATTATCTAATTGGAACAAATCGTTTTCAAAGTATTAATAAAATAATAACTTATAATATTGATTGGAAGAAAGAAGCCTACGAAACCATCCGAAAATTATTAGATAATATGCGGTTAATAGAAGCATCAGATATGGATTTTGGAGGACATGGTAGCAATGGAAAAGTATGGTATAGGGTTTATGGTAAAAAAAATCCTGATGCCGAAATGCCAAGTTTTACTAATGATGAAGTCTCTGCAATATTATTAAGTATTTTGTCTGATGATCAAAAGATTGCTCTCTTTCGGAACAAAAATATTGATTTTTCTTTAAGCATTATTCTTAAAGATGGTGAAGAACCTTCCAGATTTAGAGGGGATATCTATTATGAGAGTAATACTCTTGCTGCAAATTTTAGATTGATAAACCAAAGCTTGTTTGAAATTGATGAACTGGATTTTCCACCTCCAATAGTTAAAAGATTAGATTTAAATTATGAGAAATCAGGATTAATACTAATTACCGGACTTACTGGTTCAGGCAAAAGCTGTACTTTAGATTCCATAATTGATATGAATAATCATAATAACTCAGCTCATATAATTGTCATTGGAAATCCGATAGAATATATACATAAATCAGACAAATGTGTGGTAAGACATAGAGAAATTGGGGAAGATGTAGAAAGCTTCCAAAAAGGAACCGTACAATCTCTAAGGCAAGATCCTGATATAATAGTAGTAGGAGAGATGCGTGACCCTGCAACAATCGCATCGGTGATAGAAGTTACAGATAGTGGTCATAAAGTTTTTACAACTCTTCATACAAGCTCTGCAATTGATAGTATTCATCGAATAATTGGAGAATTCCCTCCTGGTGAGCAAGAGAGAATTCGGATGCGTTTAGGAGATGTGTTGCGAATAATTATTTCATTAAAACTTGTTCCTAATCGTTATGGGAAACTTACTCTGGCAAAGGAGATATTATCTGTTGATGGTCCGATCAGAGCTGCAATAAAAAATCAAAATATTAATGAAATATATCAAATGATCACTGAGGGGAAAAAAAGAGGGATGATTACGATGGAACAAGATTTGGCCAATCTTTATAAAAGTAATGTCATATCAAAAGATACTGCACTTAATTATGCAAATAATAGAAAACGAATGAATTTATTGTTTGCATTTTAATATTATAAATGAGGTGATATGAAAAAATCAAAAGACAAAATTGCATTTGGAGTTTTTCAGGACGGACTTTCTGTCAAAGTTGCTCAACTTTCTTTGGATAACGGTGTTATTAAAGTCCAAAGATTAGAAGAAACTATTTTGACATATCCGCTATACCAAGAAAAGATCAGTACAAACAAAACAGAAAAAACAGAAATTTTAGAGGATGATCTTGAAATTCCTGAGATTGCTGAATTTGAAGAATCAGATGGATTTGAAGATATTCAGAAAGAAGAAGATTTATCAGGTAAAGCAGATTTGCAGAAATTATTATTGAATTTTCTTCTTGAAAATGGTAAGATTTCATTAAATGCAAATGATAGCCAAATTTCTTATTATTATTTTGATAGCAAATTTTCAGAGGGAAAGTTAAGAAAAAAAGGTGAAGATGTTTTTTTAACAAAACAGGGTATTGGTGCATTAGAATCAGAAATACTTACAATTGAAGAAAAAAAATTAAAGAAGGGAAACACAAAATACAATTACATTATTAACCCTGATAAATCAATTACTTCATTTGTTCATCGAGGTGAATTTGAATTATTAAATGCTATTCAGGAAATTAATCTGGTGGCTTCTAAAAAGAAATACTTTTTTGGTTCAATTGATCCTAATGAAGTATTACTAATGAACTTAGTTAGAAATAATTATAGTTTTTCTGATGATGAATACGTCCTGTTACTTTATATCGGTGTTGATTTTAAAGTCGGAATTGTTATGCAAGGGAAAAATCATATTAAAACTTTTCCGATTATCATAACCGATTCAAAACCGGCTAATATGCGTAGAGCTATTTTCTCAAAAGTTACTTTGGAAGAGGATTTATCTCATATGCATTTTACTCAAAACATAATTTTGGCTGGTGAATATATAAAAGATGAGGATGTTGCCTATTTTGTTTTAAAATTTAGTTATCGTTCAAAAGTATCGCGTCTTGAATTTCAAAAAGATATGATTCCTGAAGAGACTGAATTAAATGAAATAGAGCGTCATACTGAAGTTAATCCTGAGCGTATGGCAAAATTTGCAATTCCTATAGCTTCTGCCTGGAGAACGCTTGATCCGAAAAATGAAAATTTCTATAAAACTAATTTAATTCCTTATAAAATTTTAGATAGGCAGAAACCTTTTAAAATTGAATGGCATGGATATCTTTTGTTAGCTTCTCTTTTTTATTTTAGTTTGAGTGGAACTATAATTAATTTACAAATTGATCAAGATATAAAAAATACTAAAATAAAAATTAAGACGACAGAGAGGCAACTTAAAGAAAAAAATGAGTTAGCAAGAAAATTAGAAGAGATTAAAAGAGAACTAATAATTTTAGCTGAACAAGCAGAGAAAATGGAACTCATCAAAGGGAATAATAATCAATGGACATATATCATTGAAGTATTAAGTCAAGCTGTTAATGATAACCCTTTAACATGGATTGAAAATATTATGACTGAACGTGAAGAATTTCGAATCAAAGGATACACTACCAGAAAGAAAAATGTAATTAATTTTTCTAATTTGTTCCCAGGAGCAAAAATTCAATTCATTTCAAAGTCAGATCACGATTCAATTGATTACTGGGAATTTGATATTTTATTCTCATATCCCCAAAATATTGATGAACCAGTAGGGCTTGTAAAAGGAAATCCTTATAATCCAAATTAAAATATAAATTGAGGCAAATATGACTTATGCAATTAGAAATTCAATAATAATTGGAACTCTTTTAATTATAGTTTTGGTCGCAACTTTTATTGGGAAAAGTCGGTCAAAAAAAGAACTAAGTATTTTCACTCGTGAATTTGAACAAGTGGATAAAAAATTAAGTGATTTAAAAAAAGTTAATCCTGATCTAGAAAAGGAAAAAGAGATCATGGCTCAGCATGATGAATTACAAAGGAAAGCTCTTCAAAAGACTAAATTTATCCTTCAAAATGATGATGCTTCTTTGGCTTATGATTACTTAACCGATATTACAAACCGATATTGTTCTAAATTAAATTTTGACTTTAATTACAATGGTGAAGGGGAAAATCAGGGTGTGCGATATAATGAATATTCGATAAATGGGAATACCGATATTAAAAATTTTTTTACATTCGTTTATCAAATTGAAACTCAGTCACCTCTATTTATTATTCAAAGTTTTGAAGTTCGACAGGAAACAGATTTGGATGAAGAAAGTAAAAATAAAAGTGAGATTATTTTTAATTTAAGTTTATATGCATATTTTGATCAGAATGGTGTACCATATGAGGAGTTACCTTTTATGAACTTGAAGTATAAGAACATAACATCTAACCCTTTCAAACCAAGAATTCATGATCCCAAAAAAGATGATGAAGAACTTTTGTATGTAGATATTGAAAAAATAAAGATATTGGGTTTTACTAAAAATAATATAATGATTGAAGAAACCGGCGGTAAAGTGAGTTTTTTATCTGTGGGTGATAAGGTCGCTTATGGTTATCTGCAAAAAATAAATTGGGAAGAACAATTTGCTTTGTTCAATATAAATCGTATTGGGATAGCATTGGAAGAGAAGTTATATGTAAACGTTGATGGAGTTGAATTTCCAACGAATAAAAAAATAAATTGGAAAAGGAAATAACTATGAAAAAAATTATTATTATTTTATCGTTTTTATTATTATTTAGTTTGCTTACGGCAGAAGCAAAGCAGGCTAGAACAGAAAACTATGTTAGTTTGTCTATTGGGACATCTATACCTGATGCGTTTAGAGCTATTGAGATATTGTCACAAAAAGAAACAGGTAAAAAAATTATCAATCTAAGTATTATTAATACTAAAATTGAATTCCCAATTAATCAGATGTATTGGAAAGATGCTTTATTTTTAATTATCAAATTAAATGATTTAGTATTAGAAGAATTACCCGGAGCATTTAAAGTAAAGGATCCAGAAAAAGAGGAAAAAAAGAAATCAAAATTAGACGATAATATTGAAGTTGAAACTCAACAAGTAAAAATTAGTGCTACTTTTTTTCAAACCAGTAAAGATATGTCTAAGGGGATTGGTATTGATTGGTCAACTGTATTTAATGGAGATGTCAACGCCAGAGTTGATTTTAAAGGTGGTTCCGGAGTAGCTAATGATATCATATCTGCTTCAGGATCTACTACTATAGATAATGGAAATGTAACGATTGATATTAATACTTTATTAAAGATATTAGAAGCTAGAGAAATTGGTAATATCATTGCAAGACCGGTAATTACTGTACTTTCTGAAAAAAGTGGGGAAATTCAGGTTGGATCAAGTTTTTCAATAAAAACACTTGATATAGCTGGTAATGTTGCAGATGAATTCTATGATACAGGTTTAATACTTAGTGTAAGCCCTACAATAATTGAAAAAGATGGGATTGAAGCAATTCATTTAGAAACAAGAGTAGAAAATAGTGCTGTTGTTCCTGGGCAAGAAAGAACAACTATTGGAAAAAGTCAGTCTGCAACAGATGTTTTGTTATATGATGGAGAAACAACTGTTATGGCGGGTTTATTTTCAAAAGACGTAACAACTATAAGAAATGGAGTACCTTTTTTAAAAGATCTTCCTTGGTGGATCTTTGGTATTCGCTATTTAACAGGTGTTAATAAAGAAGTACAATCAGAAAAAGAGATGGTTGTAATCCTGAAAGCTGAAATTGTAGATACTATAAAAGAACGTATGGAAAATATTATTCCAATAACTGAGCAGTTTGAAAAAGATAAAAAACAAAGAGATAAAACTATAAATATGTTTGAAAAGATGTCATTTGGTAATTAAAAGGAGCATAAAATGAAAATTAAGAAAATAAATTTGCAACTTTTTTTTGCACTATCTGCAATATTAACTTTGTTTATCCTTTTTAGTTGTGATGCAAAGTTAACTTCTCCTGATGATAAGGATATTCCAACAAATTTACAAATTGAAAAAGTAGCTGAAGGAAGAATAAAACTATCTTGGGATTATACCACAACTTCTACAGATACTATTGAGTTTGATATCTATATAAAAGAAGGTGATGATGTGTTTATGACATGGCCTATTGGATTCCCCAATGATAAAAATTTTTTTATTGATGATATTCAGACAAATGATTCTTTGATGTATGCTTACAAAATTCTTACACATAATATCTCACAAGATGAATATTATTTTTTTTCTGAACAAGTTGCCTATTTTTCTGAGAATACTACTCCAACCGATTTGACTATTGAGCAGATTGATGAGGGATCTATTAAAATTATGTGGGTAGAAAATTGTACTGGAGAAGAAGGAATATATTTGGATCGAAAAATTGGAGATGGTGAATGGGTTAATAAATACAAAGCATTGATAGCAAACTCTGATTATTGCTATGATAATGATGTCATACTAAACGAAGATATTTTTTACAGGGTCTCTGTTTTTTATAAATCTTCCACTTCCGGATCAACTACTGATAGTATAAAACCACTTTTTGCTGCTCCTTCTGATATTAATCTTGTAAAATTGGATATTGATAAAATTCAAGTAAGTTGGATTAATAATGCCGAGAGTGATTCTGTAAATTTTAGAATTGAGAGAAAAATTGGTGCATTAGAATGGAATGAGACATATCCATCAAACTTAGAACCTACCATTGAGGTGACTGACGGAAGTACTTCAATCATTGATGATCTTTCTGACCTTGGTTTAGATTGTGCAGATATTGCTTATCGTGTAATAGCTTTTGTAGGAATGGATGAATCAGCTTATTCAGAAGAAGTTTCTATAAAAATTAGATTAAATTTAGTTGGTAGCTTTGATACTCCAGGAAATGCAAAGGATATTTATATTCAAGATTACATTGGATATATTGCTGACTATTACGATGGATTATTGATATTAGATTTGTCTAACCCTACTTCACCTTCAGAGTTCTCAACTTTAGATCTTCCTGATCGTACTCACAGTGTTTATGTAAAAGAGAATAAAATCTATACTTTGAATCAAATTGGTGGATTTAGTATTATTAATGCTGATGATATTACAAGTCCGGTAATCGTTGATACTTGTACAATCCCAGGTTCTTTAAGAGATATATATATTTATGATTACAATGGCAATCCATTTTATCGTTATGCTTATGTATCGCGTTCAGGAAATGGTGTTTCAATTTTAAATTTGCAAGGTCCACCTCATTTTAATGAAAATACTCCTACTATTGATACAAATGGAGATGCCAGAAAAGTTTTTGTTCCTAACAATGATATATATTCAAATTATGCCTTTGTGGCAAATGGCTCAAATAATGGTTTTGCAGCAATAGATATAACCGATCCTAATAATCTTAATCCTAATGTAATTACATATAATAGTTTTGATTCATATAGTTCTGGACAAGATATATTTGTAAGAGGTAATCATTTATTCTTGGCAAATGGAGAACGTGGTTTAGACATAATTGATATAAGTGTCATTGATTCTCCTTCTCCGATTTCTACTATTGAAACCTCTGGTTTTGTGGTTGGAGTTTATGTGTTTCAAGATTATGTTTATATAATTGATAGAGAAATTGGTTTGTATGTAATAGATATTAGTGATATTAATTATCCATTTGTATTAGGTTCTTATGAACTAGAGAGTGAACCATCTTCTATCAATTTTCTCGGTAGTTATATATATTTAACAGATAATGAAGGAATTAAAATAATACAAGTAGTAGATTAAATTTGGAGGAAAAATGAAGGCATTTAACGGAGGAAAAATGAAAATATTTAATGGAGGAAGAATGAAAAAGATGTTTGGTTTTATTGTTTTAGCAATTTTCGCTCTTAGCGGATTTGCTATTGATGTAGATGGTAGTGTCGAAGGAACTTGGCAATTTATTGATACTCCTCATAATGTAGTAGCAGACCTTATTATTGAAGAAGGAAATACATTAATCATTGAGGCTGGTGTACAGATTGTTTTTACTGGTCATTATTCTTTTGATATTTCTGGAATAATGGAAGCTAATGGAACAGCCGATGATAATATTGTATTTTCTGCTAATCAAGATGATGGTTGGAATGGTTTAAAGTTTATTGATCAAACCGGAGATATTGTCTCAAATCTAAAACACTGTGAAATTACAGATGGAATCAAAAGTGGTGTCGATTCGTCCGGTGGTGGTGTTTTTTTAGATAATGCTAATATCCATCTTGATCATGTATTGATACATGGTAATGTTGCTGGTGGTTATGGTGGTGGTATATATATGTACAACTCCGATCCAATCTTAGATTATGTTGATATTTACAATAATGCAGCAAATTATGATGGAGGTGGTTTTTTCTGTTTTAATTCTAGTCCAGAAATAACTAAAACATTGATTGTTGAAAACTCTACTTTATGGGAAGGTGGAGCTTTTGCTTGTTTTGATAACTCCAACCCCATAATATCTGGAGCTACTATCTCCGATAATAGTGCTTTGGAAAATGGACCGGCAATTGCAGCTTTGTACAACTCAACAATATCATTGGTTAATTGTATTGTTTATGAAAATTATTTTGGTGATTATTTGAATGGTTTTTCAGAGATTTATGAAGCAAATTCCGGAACTGTTGATGCTTATTATTGTGTTATCAGAAATGGAGAAGGTGAAAGCTATTTTACAGATAGTTGTTTTGATGAAGATCCAGGTTTTGAAGATCCAGATAATATGAATTATCAATTATTGGGTTCATCACCATGCATTGATGCGGGTAATCCAGATTCACAATATAATGATCCAGATGGAACTTATGCAGATATCGGAAGATATTTTTATGAGCAATCAGGTATTAGAGGTATGGTTCTTTTGGATACAGAAGATCCGGACTGGCCAGAAGATTTAGGTTTTGAAGATATCACAATTGAAGTTTATCAAGATACTTTATTTGCAACTAGCTCTGTTAATGGTATTGGTTCTTACTATGTACCCCTTGTTGCCGGGACTTACTCTGTTAAATGCCATGTAGATTATTATTTATATGCTGCAACTCCAATTAGTGTTACTGTCACAGTTGTAGATGGACAATTAGCTCCAATTTCAGATTTCATGGTAAGTAAAGTTGGAGAAGGTTGGGCAGTAGGAAATATCTGGATTGATACTGTGCCCCTTGATAATGCATCATTATATCAATCAATTGTTATTTCTTCAAATGCTCCTGGCTCTGAAGAAGTATCTCCCTATCCAATTTATGATATTTTCGGATATATTATTCGTTGGGAATACAAAATTGATTTGCCTGAAGGTATAGATTGGTTTGTTACTGCTCAATTATTCGGTTTTGAACAAGTTGAATCTGATCCATTTAATATTGAACCTTATGCAGGAACTACCATAGATGATATTACATTGTATCCCCAAGTATATCCAGGAACAATAACAGGTACAGTAACTTTAAAAATTGATCCATTAGTTGTTCCCGATCCGGCAGGTAATGTAATGAATGTTTTAGTTTATTATGATGATGAAATAGATAGTGGAGTACATCCTGATGCTGATGGGTTTTATTCATTAGATGTAATTAATGGTTATAGAAAAGTAACAGCAGTATTAGATGAATATGCTGATGCCGTTTTATATGATATTTTTGTTGTATCTTTTGGTATTACAGAAAACACAGATATCACTTTAGTACCTTGGGTTATGGATACTAATGACCAATTTGAAATGTCTTCATTTGTCACAACATCATTGAATGGTGAATTTTTATTGGGTGGTTCAGGGATACAATTGGCAGCTTTTGGCTCAGATGGTGTATGTTGTGGAATAGGGGGATGGAATTCAGGAAATCACCCATATTGGTGTACTGTATTATATTACTATAATATACCAGGGTATTGGTATTTTACTCTGATGTCTGATGCACAAATAGGTGAAGAAATAACATTTAGAGCTTATGATCCAAGTGTTGATGAATTCTATGATTTTAATAATGATTATACTGAATTCTATAATGATACATCGGATGATCAGGTTTATCTTTCTGATAATACCATTTCTTATCAACAAGATTTTGATTTTAATATTGGATATAATTGGATATCTTTTAATTTACAAATGGAGGAAAATAGTTTAGATTCTGTTTTTGATCCAATTGCTTCTTCCATAGAAGTTATTCGACAGAATAGTAGTTCTGCTGTATTTATGAACGGTAATTGGTATGGAGATTTTACTTCTGTTAACAACGATGTTAGTTATAAAATGAGTATGAGTGAAGAAGAAGTTTTGACAGTTGAAGGATCTTTGATCAATCCAACCGTTTATCCAATATATTTGTCTCATAATGATTCTTTAAGTTATAATTGGAATTGGGTATCTTTTATTAATCCAAATTTAGAACAGGCAAACTTACCTCTTGATATTGCTCTTGCTAGTATTAAGGACAGAGTAATTTCAATTAAAAATCAAGGTTCATCTGCTTTTAATGATATAGGTACTTGGATTGGTGATCTTACTGAAATGACAATTGGAGAGGGCTATGTGATAGATATTGGTTCTGGTGCTTCTAGTCCTTATTTAATCTATCCAGGTATTGGATATTATGACATTCGTGGAGAAAATGCAAGTTATTCACCCAAAAATTTAGCCGGATGGAAGTTGATAGAAGGAAACGATAATAATATGGTTTTAATGGCTGATATTGGTCTAACTGATGGCTTTGAAGTTGGAGTATTTGATGATGAAGGTATCTGCCGCTCTATTGGAAAACTCGAAGGTGATTTCTGGTATTTCACAGTATTAGGAAATGAATTAGACGAAACACTTCATTTAAGGGGTTTTAATACAAAATCAGGAACTATTAGTTCAAGTATTGATACTTTTAATTATTGTGCAAATACAAGATTAGGAGATCCTAAGAATCCAATTAAATTTGATTTTGAAGATTTAAATACAACTCAACCAGTTACAAAAGTATCTTTAAATCAAAATTACCCTAATCCTTTCAATCCTGTAACTACATTCAGTTTCTCATTACCTAATAGTTCTGATGTATCTTTAAAAGTATTTAATATCAAGGGACAATTAGTTGATACTTTGATAGATGAAAAAAGAGAAAGTGGAGTTCACGAAATTACTTGGAATGCAACTCAACATGGTTCAGGTGTTTATTTCTATAAATTATCAGTTGGAAATAATAGTCCAATAATTAAGAAATGTATCATTTTGAAATAGGCACTACTTAAATGTTGCCCCAGATTTATTATCTGGGGCTTTTTTTTAGGGAGTATATTATGAAAATACAAATAATTGTTTTATTAATGGTTGTTAGCATATTTTCTTTTTTATTAGCAGATTCACCAGATTGGCAAATTATATCGGGTACTCAATATTCCATGTCTGTTATGTCAGATATTGCCTTTAATGAAGGATTCTTTGATAATTCTGAAGGAAATATAGTTGCTGCTTTTGGTCCAAATGGAGATAGTGATTGTCGTTCATTAGGTTTTTGGCAGCTACCCAATCCTCCATATCATAATGGGTTTTGGTATTTTACAATTGTTGGTAATGAAGAATCAACAGAAAATCTTGAAATCAATTTTAAAATTTATGATTCATTATCTGATAATATATATGATGTTAATGAAACTATCACTTTCGAGAATAATCAAATTATTGGTACTCCAACAGACTTATTTCATTTAACTACTTCAATCATTCAGTATGGTTTTGTTTCCGGACAAGTTAGTTTATTTTCCGGTGAAGAAAACTTGGAAAATGTTGTAATTTCTGCAAATAGTTATTCTACGAATGCTAGTGATACAGGCATTTATACTTTAAACTTGCCAATGGGAAACTATAGTATCACTGCAAGCTTAGATGGATATTCTTCTGAGACAATTGAAAATGTAACAGTTTTTTCCGATCAAACTACTCAAAATATTGATTTTGTACTTTATCCTGAGAATCAGGCTGCTTTACTTTTTCCTGAAGTGATTACAACTTCTCCAAGTAGTACTTTTTTTCTTCCAATTGAATTAATCAATCCTGATCAATTAGGAATTGAAGGTATTAGTATAACTGTAGATTTTGACCAAACAGTTTTAGATATCAATAATGCAGTGCTAGATGATACGGTTCTGGAAAATGAAAACTATAACATTCAAATTAATAGTTCTGATGAGCAAATCTCAATTTGGATATATTCAACTGGAGATTTATTTAATGGAGAAGGCGAAGTAATTAATTTAGAAGTTTCCATAAATTCTGAGGTAGAATCAGGTACTTCTTCTACAATATTCTTATCGGAAGCACAATTAAATGAGATTGATGTTATTTCGAATAATTGTACAATTGAGGTTCTCGAATATTTTGATTTGAGTGGAATTATTCATTATTATACCAATGAACTTCCCATACCTAATGCATTAATAGGATTAACAGGTCAGTCATATAATGATTGTTTTACAGATTCAGAAGGTAATTATAATTTGATTGATAATCCCAATGGCAACTATATTTCAATAGTTTCCAAGCAAGATGATCTTGGAGGTCTAAGTAGCTTAGATGCCTCCAGAATTGCCCGATTTGGAGTTGGAATTTATGATTTTGATTGCTATGAACAGATTGCCGCCGATGTTACTCTAAATGGACAAATATCAGCAACAGATGCGTCGCGGGTAGCAAGATACGGTACAGAATTGATTAACTCTCTAAACGGATACGATAGAAATTGGGTTTTTATAACTGAAGAAATTGATAATTGTAATGATTGGCCTCCAATTAGTTTTGTTGAGAACAACTATTATGAGCCATTAGAAGCTGATTTAACAGATGAAGATTATATAGCAATTCGTCTAGGAGATGTTACCGGGAACTGGTCTCAGGATTCTCCATCAAATAATAGAGAGCTAAGTGCTTCATTACCGGATTCGATAGTAGAACACAATTCGCATATCTCAATTCCTCTTACAATCTCAGAACTAGTAAATTTAGAAGGTGCTGATATCATAATTAATTATAATGATAGTATTCTTCAAGCAACAGGGATAAATATTGAAAATACAATTCTTGAGAATACAAATTTTGCTAGCCAATGTAATATTAATGAAGATAATAAAATAATTTTTTGGCTTTTCTCACAAGGTGATATAGTTTCTGGGGATGGAGTTTTGGTTAATATTGAATTTGATGTCATTGGAAATCATTCAGCAATGAGTGAATTAAATTTTAATCAGTTTGATATAAATGAAGTAGATTTTTTGAATAATACATCAGATGGAAGTATTACTATTGAAGATACTGACTATTTTGATAACAATGTTTCAGCAATTAAGAATAGTCTTATTGGTAATTTCCCTAATCCTTTTAACCCAGAAACAAAAATTGTATTTAGTACAAAAGATTTGGATTTTGCTGAGATAAATATTTACAATCTAAAAGGTCAAAAGATCAAAACTTTTGCATTAGATAATCTTACTCAAGGTGAACACTCTGTTATTTGGAACGGAAATGATGAGAACAGCAATTCGATAACTAGTGGTATTTATTTTTATGAATTAAAAACTGATCAATTTAGACAAAGCAAAAAAGCTGTTTTGCTGAAATAATTATAAGTAAAAGTGGGAACAAAATCTGTGTTTATTGAAAATGTTTGATTAATTGCTTTTGTTGTTAAAACGCTATTTTTTGGGTTTACTATTTTCTTCTTCTATCCATGATTGCATTCCACCTTTTATACATTTAACTTTTTTGATGCCATGTTTATTTAACACAGAAGCAAAGATTTCACTCTCTTTATCATCATTAGAATAAATATAATAAGTTGTAGAATTTTGATCAAAAGATTTTAATAGTTCTTTGAAATCTTTTGATTTTTGGTTTAAATTAATTGCTCCTGGTATATGAGAAGCTTTATAAAGTTTTTTGGAACGTGTATCAATAATTGCATAACTTGTATCTTTTAACTGAGTTGTTTTCGTTTGCATTAGTGACATTTTATTATATTTTTTAATGTGATTTGTTAATTCTCTTGCTGATATAAAGTTTGTTTTAGAACGCTTCTGTTGGGCTTGTGATCTAATACTAACATTCGTTTCAAATTTGTTTGGATCATTTGAATAAATCTTGATGTTAGCATGTAATTTTTGTAAGTTATCTTTATTTTGTATTTCAAAAAAAATTTTACTCTTTTCTTTAGCTTTCAATTTTTTTGGATAATCATGAATAATAATACCTTTTGTTGGATCAATATGCAAAATGGTTAAATCATTTTTTCCATTGTTTTGAATTTCAATTTCATCCATTTTTTTATGATTCTTTTTAAGAGCACTAAAATCAAAATTGTTTTTAAAAAAATGAATTTTAGGAGCATTCTTACGATCACTTTTAGAAAGGTGAGAAAAATCCATTTGGATATATGAGCTTACTTGAAAAGATTTTTTTGATTCCACCGAATTTATCATAAAAAAAACATCATCCCTAACATTTCCAAATTTGTTTACTTTATTTGCATCAAAAACAACTCCGATTTCTGTTTTTTCCTTTGGTTTAAGCACTTTCTGACCTAATTTAATATCAAGATAATCAGGTGATTTTGAAATTTCAATTTTTACTTCTTCTTTACTTTTATTGTATATTTCATAAGCTTTATTTATTATATCAGTATTAGAAATACGTCCTACACTAATCTGTTTTTCATCAATTTGAACTAATCCTAAATCAATTCTCGATCTAAATTTTCCTGGTGTTGCAATAACTTTACCGGAGATTCTCAAGGAAATTGTAGGTTGAGTAGCATTGGAGGTCACAGTAATACTTTTATTAAATTTACCAGGTCTATTATTGGATTTATAAGCAACAGTAATTGAACCACTCTCATTAGGTAATATTTCACCAGTTGACCAACTGGGTTTTGTGCAACCTCAGCCTGCTTTGACTTTACTAATTATTAGAGGAACATCTCCAATATTTGTAAATTTAAAATTGTGTTCATGAGGTCCTTCTTCCTCTTTGAGGTCTTCAAACTTATATGATAATTCCTCAAACTGAATAATTGGCTCAGCGAATAATGACAATGAAAACAGAACTAAAATTATTAGACTAAGATATTTCTTCATTTTATACCATCCTTAATTTTTTTAAACCACCAAATCTGTAATATCGAATTTGTCAATTCCTTCTTATATTATTAGCGTCTCCCAAAAATATTTATTAGTATGGCAACATCAATTGATTTTTTCCCTCTTTTTATCTAACATAAGATAATGAAAGGTTTCTATAAAGTGATATTTCAAAGATTGAAAACTGTACAGAAAACCTGTGGAAATCCAAAAAGTTCCTTATTAGAAAAAAATAATTAAAAAAAAACCTGTTTCGTTTGAAACAGGCTAATATTTTCGAAAAATTAAATACTATTTTTTAATAATTCTTCATAAAGTGGAAATTCATTACAGAATAATCGTACATCATTCTTAATAATTGCGAGTATTTCTTTATTATCAAAGTTATCATAAACTTTTCTGATATATTTAGCAATCGAAATCATCTCGTTTTCTTTCATTCCGCGAGTTGTAACTGCTGGAGTACCCAATCGAATTCCCGAAGCTACAAAAGGCTTGCGAGTATCAAAAGGAACTGTATTTTTATTTGCTGTGATTCCTGCTTTATCTAAAGCTCCTTCCATTTTCTTACCACTGGGTCCACCTTCTTCTTCTGTACCTAAGTTCATAAGCATCAGATGAGTATCTGTACCATTGGAAACTAATTTGATTTCTTGAGCAATTAATGCTTCGGCAAGTGCATTTGCATTTTTCACAACATGTTGCTGATAAATTTTGAAATCTTCTGAGAGTGCTTCTTTGAACGCAACCGCTTTAGCTGCTATGATGTGCATCAATGGTCCACCTTGAATTCCCGGAAAAACTTGCTTATCAATTTCTTTTGCAAATTCATCTTTACACAAAATAAGTCCGCCACGAGGTCCACGCAATGTTTTATGAGTAGTAGTTGTAACCACATCAGCATAAGGAACAGGATTCTGATGTAAACCAGTTGCAACTAAACCGGCAATATGTGCCATATCAACAAAAAGCTTGGCTCCAATTTCATCTGCAATTTCTCTAAATATTTTGAAATCAATACTTCTTGGATAAGCACTAGCTCCTGCGAGAATCATTTGAGGGTTATGTTCCAAAGCTAATTTTCTAATATTTTCATAATCAAACTGTTCGGTTTCTTTGTTCACACCGTAAGGAACAATATTATAGAATGCACCGGAAAAACTTAGCGGATGACCGTGAGTAAGATGACCTCCATGAGATAATTCTAAACTTAAAACAGTATCTCCGGGTTTCACTAAAGCAAAATAAGCTGCCATATTTGCTTGTGAACCTGAGTGAGCTTGTACATTTGCGTGTTCTGCTCCAAAAATCTCTTTTGCTCTTTCAATCGCTAATTTTTCGACAATATCAATATATTCACATCCACCGTAATAACGTCCATAGAGTTTATAATTGATTTTATCTGTTTTTTTGCTCCATCTATAAGGATAGCCTTCGGCATATTTATTAGTGAGAACTGAGCCGGCAGCTTCCATCACAGCTTGGGATACAAAGTTTTCAGAGGCAATTAATTCCAGATTTTCCGATTGTCTTTTGACTTCACTATACATTGCTTCAAAAAGTTCGGGATCATTTTTTTTGATATGTTCCATTATCTCTCCTTATTTTTCATATTTTTTAATTTTATCTAATCTTTTTTGATGTCGTCTGTTTTCAAATTTTGTATTCAACCAAATATCAATAATATCATTTGCTAAGTAATGCGATATAAATCTACCTGATAAAACAAGAATATTTGCATTATTATGTTGGCGGGATAGTTCGGCAAATTCTTTTGTTTGGCACAATGCTGCTCGTATTCCTGAAACTTTATTGGCGACAATGCTCATTCCAATTCCGCTTCCACAAATTAGGATTCCCCTTTCACAATCCCCTTTTGAAACAGACTCAGCTGCTTTGAAACCAGTATCCGGATAATCCATAGATTCTTTTGTATGTGCACCGAAATCTGTAATATCGTAATTAGAAAGATGGTTTTTGATATTTTCCTTTAATTCAAAACCGGCATGATCAGAAGCTATTGCTATTTTCATCAATTCTCTTCTGCCATTAGGCAAGCAAAAACAATAGAATAGAGCTTACTTTTCTCTGAATCCGAACGAGAAGACAGTGTCATCGGAACTTTTGTCCCAACAATATATGAAGCTATTTCGGCATTGGCAAAATAAGTTAATGATTTAAAAAAGGCATTCGCAGCTTCGATGAATGGAAAAACAAGTCCATCAGCATTTCCCTCGACGCAGCTTTTTACATTTTTTACTTTCAGACTTTTAGGAGAGATTGCCAAATCAACAGAGAGTGGTCCATCAACATCTGCATTCTTTATTTGACCTCGATCAGCCATTTTAGAAATTATAGCAGCATCAACAGTAGAAGATATTTTGGGATTTGTTTTTTCAGAGATTGAAACTAAAGCTACTTTGGGTTTCTCTACACCAATTTTTCTTATAGTATCAATAACATAATTCGTTAGAGCTATTTTTTGTTTCAAATCAGGCTTAGGTATGAAGGCAGGGTCTGTAAAAATAAGCAGTTTATGATAATTTGGGATTTCGGCAATAGAAATATGTGATAGAATTGCTTTTGGCTTCATCAGTCCGTTTTCTTTATTTAAAACACATCTCAATAAATTATCAGTTGAGATGAGCCCTTTCATAAGGACATCACCTTTTCCTGCATTAATAAGTTCTATAGCCTTTTGACCTGCTTTTAGTTCGTCCGGTTCATTTACGATTTCGAAAATATTATGATCAATATTGATGCTTTTACAAAGGTTTATAATGAACTCTTTATCTCCAACCAAAGTAGTTTCTACAAGATTCAAATCAATAGCTTTTTGGGTTGCTCTAATAGTTGATTCATCATGAGCATAGGCAGTAATAAGTCTTTTTTTAGGTTTAGATTTAGCAAGTTCTACTAAATCATCTAATTTTTTTATGGGCATCAATTCTCCAAAAATATTTTTGTCCGAGATAAATTATTGAGTTTTAGTGTCAAGATATTAAGGTATTATAACAAGGGAAATTTATGAAACTGTTCACATCTCACACCACTTTTTTCTTAAGGAAAAACTGCTATCACTTACAAGCAGGATTGTTTCAGTCTTGTATCTGTATCAAAATGTTAGAGATAAAGGTATATAAAGTCAATTCAATATGTTGCTGTAAGGAAATCATGCTGTCACAAGTGGCAATATCCTGCGTCACTTAAAAAGTGACACCCAAGACTGCATAGTGCAAAAACGATCTTTCTTTTTTACATCTGTTTGAATTTTATAAAGATAACTAACTTTTTCATCGTTTTTTCAAAAATACCCTTTTTACAGGTTTTTGCGGTAATCAAATTATACATTGAATCCACTTTTAAAGGAGTTTTAGGGAAAGCATATCATGCACAACTACCTGTAAATATTAGTGTTAACAAATGCTTGCTCGTTTACTATCTTATTTCTAATATTCTTATATTTTTTGGCAAAAGAATTTTAAACGCAGATTTTCGCAGAATTATATGATAAGGATTTTATGATAAAATATCATCTTTTCTCTGTATTCTCTGCGCTCTCTGTGGTTATTTTTTTTTAGTTCGTTTTGTTAGTTGCTAAATATTTTTTGGTTCTGGCTTGTCCAGGTTAGGGAAGAGGATATTGAGAGCTAACTCATCCGTTTTTAAGCTTTTACGCTTTTTCACTCTCTGTAAAAACGGTTTTTTAGGGCAAAGTGAAAAAACGGTGAGAAAACGATTTCACCGTTTGAGATTTAAAATTAAGATTATTTTCTTAATTCAAGATTTTGTTTTACTTCTGGTCATTTAACTTTTTTGCTTGAGTTATTTAATCCCTTAAGATATTCAATTTGTCCCCTTGTGTATTCTTTTACGGAGACTAATTCATAAAACATTTGGTCTCTGTATTGAGCACATACTCGTGAGCAAAGGTTGTATTAGTTGTGCAAGTTAGAAATTACTTCTTATCGTAATAAAATATTAGCATAAGTCACAACAAAAAGACCAAGTAATTACCAGCCAAAACTTCCTTCAACCATAATCATAAAACGACCTTTATTATTTTTTGGATACCAGTCACCTAAACTAATAGTCGTGAATATAGTGAAACTGAAATAAAAATAACTCCAAAATCGTAAGCTCTGTAGGAGTGACATATTAGAAGGAGAAATATATCTTTGATTAGATATCTAGATGTCGCTACGATGTAGCGAGAATCTGTAATATCATATCACCGAATGCTTACACATTCGGCTATAGAGATACCGTTTCTACGAAACTGAAAAATAGTAAAAATACCGACATTGTCGGAAAACCTTCAGAAATCAAATAACTAATTTATGCTAATTTAGATTTTTTTTGTACCCCTTTAAGTATTTATTTGTAAAATAATTACAACAGATTTAATCTTAAAAACTCAGAGTAAAATACTATCCGATGAATAAATTATTATCGTATAGCAAGCTTACAAAAAATGTAGTCAAGCCCCGATAAATCACTTGACACAAATCAGGGAAGATTTATATAATTGATATATATTTAAGTGTTTTGCAGAATAGCAGAGAAATAGAATGATGTTTATAGAATACTCATGAACCAACGGAGTATTCATATCAGGTTCTGAGTATTTGAAACTAAATTTAGGCTGTTTAAAAATCAGTTTGTAATTCATCAGCCACCTCCTAAATTATTGAAATTGATAATATTATAGCATAGGAGGAGTGTCAATACAAAAACAAAATATAACTCATATATTTTTCATTGGATTATATAAGATGCAAAAGACTTTTTGATTCTCAAGACACATGGGGCTTATATTAAAAACCGATATTGAAGACAATATGCTTCCAATATGAAAATGAATCTCAGACCAAAATAGCAACTGATGATTGTACTATTACTGCTGATTCACGTTATTATAACGAAGAAATGTATTTCAAGGATGAAAACTGGGAAATAATTTATTCTTGTCTGAGGAATACTATTTGGCAAAAGAATTATAAAATTCAAGTGCTTAGATAGCAAAATTACATATTAAAGTGGACTCTACTATAGATGTTCGCAGATGAATTGATACTTGTAAATTTTCATTTTAATACTATTTTATTATAAATATAGATTTAAA
>JAIORE010000127.1 GCA_021108315.1 Candidatus Cloacimonadota bacterium | reverse complement strand
TTTAAATCTATATTTATAATAAAATAGTATTAAAATGAAAATTTACAAGTATCAATTCATCTGCGAACATCTATAACAATACAAAATAAAAGATTTTACCACAGAGAACACAGAGAGAAATCATTTTCAATGTGTTTCTCTCTTCTTTTTGCTTTTTTTCGTTATTCACTATTAATTATTAGTTATTCACTAAGTTTATCTCATTGCAATCACAGAGATCTCCAATTCTGCTTTTTTAGGTAGGTTAGATATTTCTACAACCTCTCTCGCTGGAAAAGGAGTATCAAAATATGATTCATAAATAGAATTTAGTTCATTGAACCTATTTAAATCTTTGATAAAAATAGTTACTTTCACAATACTTGAAATACCCAATTCTGCAGCTTCCAGAATATTAGCCAAATTCGTAAAAATTCTATTCGCTTGTTTAATAAAACCGGATTCTAACTCATTTGTTTCCGGATCTAATCCGATTTGACCGGAAACGAATAGCATTCCATTTTTTAATACAGCTTGTGAATATGGTCCAATTGCCAACGGGGTTTTGTCTGATACAATAGTTTTCATAGTTTCTCCATTTTTATATTAGTTTACTCGACAAAATCGAAATCAAAAAGTCTCTCGCAAAGACGCAAAGTCGCCAAGCTTAAAAGTTCAAAAATATTTAACTACAGAGCACACAGAGAAAATATTCAATATTAAATATTAAATTTCTTTTTCGTGTAAATTTGTGGTTTCATCATTTTCAAATATAATTCAATTATCTCATTTTCAAGAAAATTAGGAACTAATGATTTAATACTTTCTCCAGCAAAAATCTTTGATCTGATCTGTGTTGAAGAAATATTAATTGGAATCATCTTAACGAATTTAAATTTTTTGATGTAATCTAATGATTTCCAATCAGATTTCAATTTACTATTTCTGCTAAGAACGATAAAATTTATGTTATCCAATAACCATCTGTAATTATGCCAGAATTGTAATTCTTCTACATTATCTTCACCAATTATAAAATAGAATTCATCTAAAGGATATTTCCTACGTATTTTTTTTATCAGATCATCAGTATAATTGATTCTTCCATCTGAATTATCAAAATTTTTTACCTTAAAATAATGATTATCAGAAATTGCTTTTTGAACTAATGAAAATCTTTGTTCAAATGAGATAAGGTTATGATTCTCCTTAAAAGGATGTTTCCCTGTTGGCAAAAACCATATCTCATTGATATTTTGAGAATTCAAAACAAATTCTGCAATTGTTAAATGACCATTATGAATGGGATTAAATGAACCACCTAATAATCCAATTTTCATGTCTATATACTTTTATATTCTTAAGATTTGAATTTACCTATTTTTTTCTGAGCTTTGAAAGTTTCTTTTGAATCCGGATATTTTCGAGTTAACTTAGTAAAAATGATTTTTGCTTTATCAATATTTTTTCTTTTCAGATAAATAAGAGTGGAGTAATATAAAGATTTTTTATCAAGGTTATCATCTAAGTCTAAGGCAATAATCTCTTCAAAATACATCAAGGCTGCACTATAATCATAAATTTTATAATAGGCATACCCATTCAAATAATCTTTTTTTAATAATTTATAGGTACATTTTTTTAGATATTTTTCTGCTTCTGGAAGTAATGGATCTTTTGGAAATTTTTCTATAAAACTTGAAAATGCATCTATTGCATTTCTAGTATCACCTTGGGTATAATGTGCAGGAATAGATTCATCAAAAAAACAAACTCCTATCATATAATAAGCCCGATTTATCTCTTCATAATCAGGAAACAAACGAGCTAACTCCTCATATTCAAAACGGGCATCCATAAATCTGTTTTGATGAAAATAGCAATCCCCCAAATACATTTGAGCTTTTGGAGTGAAAATCGAATTTTTTTCATAGATTATATTCGAATAATATTCCGCAGCTACCTTATATTTCCTTTTAGCAAAATATTTATCAGCCTGTTCGATTTTTTGTTCGACAGTCATAGCTCTCATTATTTTTGCTCTTGAACATCCTACCAGAAAGATAATCAGTAATAAAGCAATGTAAAAGAATTTCTTCATAAAAATTTCCATTTATCCTTTTAAGAAAAAGGTTTTATAAGCTTTGTATGATGAATATACATCAGCCTTACTGGTTAATTCATACAATGAGTGCATACCAAGAACTCCCGGACCACAATCTATAACTTCCGCTCCGTGTTCTGCCATGAATTTGGCAATAGTTCCTCCACCACCTTCATCTACTTTTCCCAATGCTCCGGTTTGCCAAAATACATTTTCATCATTAAAAATCGTTTTGATCTTAGCACTAAATTCAGCATTCGCATCATTTGTTCCACCTTTGCCACCAGCTCCTGTGTATTTAGTTACACTTACACCATATCCTAGATGAACAGCATTTTGTTTCTCATGAACTGTCGGATAATTTGGATTTATAGCAGCATTTACATCAGCAGAAAGAATCTGACTTTTCATCAGAGTTTTTCTAAGAGTATTACTGTCGTTTGATTCTCCATTGGCTTTGAGGAGATCAGCTATAAAATCTATTATAAAAATTGATTTTGCTCCGGTATTTCCATCACTTCCAGTCTCTTCTTTATCAGCAAGATAGACTATAGCAGTTCTTTCGAAATCATTATCAATAAGATCAAAAATAGCTTCCGCAGCTGTGTATGTACAAACTCTGTCATCTTGTCCATAACCTAATATCATAGAACGATCCAAACCGGCATCTCGAGCTTTTCCGGCAGGCACAAGTTGCAATTCCGCACTTAAGAAATCTTCTTCAATAAAACCATATTTCTGATTTAAAAAATATAATGCATTGAGTTTTACGGCTTCTTTAATCTTTTCATCTTCTTCAATGTAAGGCATACAATTGAAAACAACTTTCATATTAGCAGCCGAAATAGCTTCTCCAATTTTTTTGGTATATTGCTCTTTTCTGGCAAGATGTGGTAAAAGATCGGGCATTATAAATACAGGATCATTTTCATCTTCACCAATCGTTAATTTGATAACTTCACCTTTTTCATTGATAAATATTCCATGAATTGCTAATGGGGTTGACATCCATTGATATTTTTTAACACCACCATAATAATGAGTTTTTAATATCCCTAATTTTGTCGTACCGTCTTCATATAGAGGATTTTGCTTGATATCAACCCTAGGAGTATCTACATGTGCCACAATCAAATTTACACCATCTGCTACAGGTTTTTTCCCAATATAGGCAATAGCTGCATTTTTATTGTGAGATGTTCTATATAATTTTGTAGAGCTTTCTTGTTTATCAATATCTTTGAAACCTTTTTTCCCAAGGATATTTTCATAGTAGTCAATTGTTTCACGTTCTGTTTTGCAAATACTTAGAAATTCTTTATAATCTTCTGCAAATTCAAATGATTTTTTAATTTCTTTTGAATCAGCTTTTTCCCAAAAATTTCTTCTATCATAAGTCAATTTTTTGATTAGTTCTTCAATTTTTTTCATTGTTCAAGGCTCCTTTATATTATAGCTAAAATTTTAAATTTTTTATCACCGATTGGTGCTTTAACTACAGCAATTTCACTATTTTTTTTTCCAATCAAGGCTCTACCAATTGGTGAAGCATAAGACAGTCGTTCATATTCATCATCAGTGGAAAAAACTTCGTCAATTCCCACTATTCGGATTTTCCTGATCTCTTTATTAGCGATATTTTGCATCGTAACCCGAGCTCCGAATCGTACTTGATTTTTTGCAATTTTATCTGTATCAATTACTTGCAATTTGCTTACTCTATTTTTGAGATGATTATATTCATTTTCGAGATGTTTTTGTCTTTCACGGGCAGCATGATATTCCGCATTTTCGCTCAAATCTCCCATTTCCCGAGCAGTAACAACTTGTTTTATGATACTTGGTCTTTCTTTGATCAATTTCGACATTTTCTTTTGAATCCAGTCCATTCCCTCTTTTGTAACGTATTCCGGCATATTATTTTCCTTTCTTCTTTTTCAATATTTTTAGCCCATGTAGACCAATTTTTTTTAATTTAATATTCCCACTTTTAGACCAATTCTCTACAATCTTAAAAATATCATCATTTCTCACAAGCAAAGCACCACACAAAATCTCAGCAAATATGGGATTTCTAGTAAAATGATAATGTTTGTACACATTTAAATAGAATTCTTGATCAATTTTCTGAATTGCTTTTAGTACTTGGATATTCAATTTTATCATACTAGGTGAAGCATAGAGCCAAGTTGTTTCTAACCTTTGAAAAATAGGCTTTATCAATTCTGGATCTGCACTAATCAATTTAATAAAAACTTTCTGAAGACTATTCAAGAGGTGTTCGTTATCATGTTTCATCCATTTTTTAAAGAGATCAATATATTTAAGGGGATCTTTTTTTACTATGGGATAAATAGCTTTATCAATGATCAAATTACATTCACGTTGGTCGTCTATACTTAGAAGAATTTTTTCTAGGTAATCCATGAATTTTTCCGGTTTTTTCTTTAAAGCTTTTGCCATAATATAGGCGAAAATTATTTTTCCACTTTCCCCCTTTTTTTCTAAAATATAATCATAAAAGTCAAAATAATTCTCAGCCTCTTTACCCATTTTTGAAGCAATCGTTTTTGCTACAAATGTAATCACAACCTGGGGTACTTTATTATCAATTCTCTCTGGATATGCATTATAAACAATATCAATATCAAACTCTTTATTAGCCAATTTTCTTTCATAAAAATCAATAGTATCTTTTTTTAAACGTTCTTTCCAATCTAATGATAGCATGTTAGTCCTCCTTTTCTTAGTTGATTATTGCAATCTTTCCTCTGGTGATATCATCTCCCAATTGTACAACATAAATATAAATTCCCGAAGAAACTCTGTTATTTGCATTATTTCTTCCATTCCAAGTATAAAAACTTTCAAAACTATTCAATTTTTTAATATCATCAGTATAAACTAAATCACCGCTGAGATCATAAATATAGATTTTTCCTGATTTATCTAGAGGAAAATAAAATTTTACAGAATTATGCTCTTTGGTTTTAAATGGATTTGGAGCAACGATCATATCTTCTAATTTAACAATTTCGTTCAAAGTAAATTCACATTTATTCCCATCATTAGTAATTTTGTTCCCAGCAACATCATAAAGATTATCCACTTTTAAAAAATATTCCTGATTACTTTTTATAGGATCTTTAACCAATTTCAATATTACATAATAATCATCCGGTTGGTTTTCAAAATAATTTACTGAATATATGCTATTGTTTTTATCATTAGGAGGAAGGATTAGGTCATAATTATCCATATCTTCTGCAGATAATGCTATAATAGGCTCACTAAAACTTATCTTCACACTTTTTTTATCATATTTTGTAGCTCCGATAATTTCAGGAGGAATCATATCCGGTCTATAAGTTATAGGAATAATATTTCCTGGATAATAATCATCTTGAAAAGCTACATTATGGGAGCTATGAAGATTAATTATCTCAAACTGATAATCTAAAATATTTTCATTTTGTTCAGGATCTAATAATTGCTGGGTATAATGGAATAGTAATCCTTTCTTATTTTGGATGAAATTAACCGAATTTGGGAAACCAAAATCATTATTCAATACATAATTATTGATCATTATAGCATCATTACGTAATTCCTGATCAAATATCAGTTTAATCTCAAAAGATGAGTACATTTCTACTGAAATCAGCTTTGGAGAAAGACTTGGCACTGCTTGTTTCCACAAAGTTGGTAAACTTTCCTCAGGATCATGCTGACTATTTACCATTGAAATTTGATAAAACAGAGTATCACCGGGAATTAAATCAACATCAGTATATGAATTTGTGCTTATATTAGTGATTTGTTCTTCAATACCATCTTTCTTTCGATAGATATTAAAATTTTCTGCTAAAGAACATTCATCCCACCTTAAAGAAACACTTGTTTCATTTAGAGGTTCGACATAAAATCTATTGGGAGTAGGAAGAGAAAATTCAGTACCACTTACTTTTATCAAAGAACTTTTCGTCTCACCATTTACCGAAATATTAGTGATAATATATCCACTCTCAAAAGAATTTTTCTTTGCTGCTGTAATAACATTTTGCATTGTTCCGACAGATTCTCCCATCCAAATCGGTTTAAAAGCAAAATTACCATCATTGTTCTCATCAATATAATCTATAATATAGATATTAGGTGGAAAAGAGAGAACTACCTCTTCAGTTCCATCTCCAGTTATATCTACAGATAAAATTGAATTTGAGGGAGACACATTATCTATACTTACATAGCCCATAGAATGATAAGTAGTATCAGCAGCAGAATATGTATAAAAATTAAAGAAAGCAAATGATTTTGCCAGATTGGTAGGATCACAAACAAATCCACCTGCCACAAAATCTTCTAAATCATCCGTATGACCTGTAAAATCTCCAATAGCCAAAAAATATGCAGATGGAACCGGAATAATTGATGCCCATTTGCGTTCATTTCCTTCAAAAAGCATTATATCACCATCTGAATCTCCCACCAACATATCGGGAATTGAATTTCCATTTACATTTCCAAAAGCCATTTTATTGGCAAATCTGTTTTCAAAAAAAGTAGGTGAAGGGTTGGTTATTTGATAATTCTCAGTAAAAATATCACCAAGTCTACTGTGAACAGTGATTTTTTTCCTGGTAATTTGGTTTTCGGTAATATCTTGGAGGAGGATTACTTCATCATAACCATCATTGTTATTATTGATATAATCAAACATATTTGCACCATATACATCATTCCAAGTTGCTAAAAAATTATGATGCGGATAATATCCTGATTCTGTTTCGTATAATTTTGCTTGATCTCCGGTAACTCCGATAAATTCCAACCCAAAACCATTGCTATTTCCGATGTCATGAGGTTGTAAAAAGAAATCATAAGCGTGTTTTTTTACTAAACAAGAACCATTAACTTCGTAAATACCGAGAGAATCGCCATCTTCTGTTCTTTCATATGCTAAAAATTCCAATTTTCCATTATTATCAAAATCTAAATTTTTTGCCGTAGCAACTATTTCATTTCCTATAATAGTTTGAGTAAAAGAATTTACATTGATCGCATGATAATTAATTTGAATAGGAAATGGTAAAGATCCTGATGTGCTCAAGCCACAGTAGTTAGTAGCTTGATAGTTTACTGTATATTCTCCTTCTAATAAACTTTCAGGAAGTTTCAAAATCTGTATTGAGTCACATACAGTTGAATTAACAGTGTAAGTGCCAGTAGTGCCGATACAATCTAAACTTAAATAAACTGGTTCATTAAATACAGACTGAATATAATAATTCTGTATTTCGTTATCAAAACGTGTCATAACAGAAGTTAATGTATCAATAAAAACAGGTTCAGTTTGATCAATATAAATGTGTTTCCTAAGTTCAACCGTTTTATTTGAGTAGGAAACTTTAACCCTTATAACATATTCTTTCAGATTAGTAGATATTCCTAAAATATCAAAAGTTGCTATAACATCGTTCACAACTTCATCTCTATATTCATAAGGATTATTGGAATGATTATTTACATTTTTCCAATGTACACCATTTCCCTCTGGATTTTTCTCAGTATTATACATTACTGTAAAATAATTAAAATCTGTTGATTGCACTGTTCCCACAATATCAAATTCTTGGCTGAATGCATCATATTCATTTGGAGAAGTTATTTCAATTTTGGGATAATCGGTATTTGTAAGCAACTTGTAGGCATTTAACAAACCATATCCATATTCAATATCATGCCCGGCAGAACCAATAGAAGTTGCTGACGAAATTAAGCGAGTTTTTACACTCTCAAAACTCAAATTTGGCTCAACCGAAAGTAAAAGACCAACAGCTCCTGCCACAAAAGGAGCAGACATTGATGTACCAGATTGTTCTTTATAAAAATTGTCTTCCGTAACATCAAAAGTACTTAGTACACCTACTCCGGGTGCAACCAGATCAAGTGCTAAACCATAACTTGAAAAACCTGCTCTTTGATTCTGAGAATCTACTGCTCCTACAGAAATAGTTGTAGAAAGTTTTGCAGGATACATCAAAGGATATGTGTATGTGTTTCCGGCAGCAGCAACAATTATACAACCTCTTTCATAAGCATATTCACATGCATCTGCAATAATCGGAGAAAAAGATACATCTCCCCAACTTAAACTGATCACATTTGCACCCATATCAGCAGCATAGATCAATCCAGCAGCAGCATCATCATCTTGTAAAAAACCACCACCTGTTGTGCTGAATCCAGCTCGGATAACCAATAGATTTACATCCCAGCATATTCCGGCTATTCCTTCATTGTTATCTGAAGTAGCCGCTATTATTCCAGCAACATGAGTTCCATGATTATATTCATCAGTTGGATCATTATCTTCCTCCAGATAGTCACCCAATGCTTCTGCTTCAAATTCAGGAGCATCAACAAAATCCCAACCTCGCCAATCATCTACAAAACCATTTCCATCATCATCTATATTATTATCAGGAATTTCAGCTTGATTAATAAATATATTCTCTAATAAATCCGGATGCTCAAAATGTAAACCCGAATCTATAGAAGCAATTATCACAGATTTATTTCCGGTTGTATAATCCCAAACATCAGGTATTTTTACATTTGAAAGATATTGTTCGGAAAATTTTGGATCGTTTGGATTCATAAACAGCTCATTGATATAATTTGGTTGTATGTACTCAATTCCGCTAAATCTTAGATTTTCAAAAGAACTCCAATCAATCTCATTCGCCACATTAATAAGGTAATATCTATTATCTCCTTTCTTCAAAATTGATTTAATTTTTTGGGGTTTATAAGTCTTAATATAGTTATCAAAATCCCTCAATCCGGTTTTACTACCTCGAAAACTACATGGTTCAGTTGTTTTTATTATCATTTGCCGAGAATCATAGTCAGAAGCAAACAAAATAACGGGTAGTAACATGACTAATGCTATTAAAATTTTCATAATTATATCCTTAATTAAAACTTATAGCTTAAGCCAATCATATTTACAGAATCAAGATCGTCAAAAGTGGGAATAAAAGTATAATCAACAGAAAATTGTTTATAATTGATTCCAATTCCGGTAGAAAAAGAAGCACTATCATTCTGGTTTTTATAACCAATTCTAAGGTCTAAAAGTTGATAAATTGTGCTATTCAAACCCAATGCATATCTTATCTGATCATCATCAATATGTTTTAGAAGCTGAAATTCACTTGAAAACTTCTGTTCTAATATCTTAAAATCTTTGATAAAACCTAATTCACCCTTAAACGGTAATTTTATCTCTTCTTTATCCATTTTTGAAGAAATCCCAATATTTTTTAGAGCAAGAGATACCATTATATCTTGTAAAGGAGTTTTATAGAGATAGCCTAGATCAAGAGCAATCCCTGTACTGGAATGTGTATCAATTTTTTCATAAACTCCAATAAAATTAAATCCAAGTTGGTGATTTGGATTCAAACGATAGGCAAAATTCACAGCAACACTGATATCCAATGGATGAAATTCTCCAATAATATCGGTTCCTACTTCATCTCGACGATCAATTTTACCATAATCCAAAAATTTATAAGAAAAACCAAATGACCTTTTACCATTTGAAAATAGATAAGAAACATTATTTACCGGTGTATCAAATATCCAGAAATTTTTTGAAATCGAAATGACTCTACCATTACCAAATAAACCGGCAGTGGGATGTTGTAAAAAACGATGAGCATCGTCAGAAGAAAAAGCTCCGACCCCGGACTGGGCAGCAATACCTACAGATGAAGTAATATTTAACATCTGAAAACCATATTCTCCAGATGTTTCAGCAAATAAAGAAGTAACAAGAAGCAAGCTTATCAGCACAAATACATATCTAAACATGAATCCTCCTAAAAAAAATAATAGTCGTATAAAATTTTGAAACTCGTTATGAGATTTCCGAACAATATTTTTTTGATTCCTCCAATTTTTTATACAAAGTTCTCCAAAATACAAAACCAATGTCTTTCTGAGTTTTTTTTCATAGGTATTCTTCCGAAGAATCTCATTGAATTGGAATTCCTTCAAGAGAAATACAGGATGAATTTATCAGGATGACATACACACAATTATGCAAAAATCATTTTTCAATGGCAAATTTTAATTTCTTAACCTCATTATCGGCTTTGATAATAACAAAATAGACTCCTGAAGATAGTTTTCGAGCATCTATATCGAAAGCAGATTGAATATATGCCTTACATTCAATTTTTTCTTCAAGAATTATATTTGCAGCGACATCGTATATTTTTATTTTTACAAAAGCATCTTTGGACAACATCAATCTCAAAGTAATAATATCCTCTTTTGTAACTCCATTAAAAATACTTTGATTATTTATATTATTAAATGGATTAGGATAAATATAGATTTCATCATCAATAAAAATTGAACTCGTTTTTAGAATGTTATCAGGATTTGTAAAAAGATAAGATGCAGTTCGCTGTAAATTCCCATATTCACAATTCCAATTCTCCTGTTCAGTTATATCACCGAGATAATGCCTATAGACAAATCCGTCATTTGCAGTAACAAAAACATACACTTTCTCATTATATTTTTCAATAGTAGGAGATGTAATAATTTTTTTATTAAATGAAACTGGATAATCATCCATTATTCTAAAATCATTCTGGTTGATATTTTCCCAAACACATAATCTATTCTTTGAAACGATTCCAATAACTTCCTGTTTATCATCTCCATTAATATCAAAAGCAATAAATTCAGAAGCGTTTCCTAATGAATCAGGATAATCTACACTTGTTGAAGGCTGTTTAATATTTGCGAGATAATCAATAGCTACAAAAGAATTTTCTTTGCCATAAATAATATCCAAGAAACCAGTTCCAGACAAATTACCAATACAGGGAATAGTTGCTTTTTCAACCGGAATTGTTACCGGAAAGCCTGATTTCATATCTCCTGATGGAGAATAAACATACAAAAGGCTATCATTCACAGTAATAATATAATCATTTTCATCATTATTATCAATATCTGCAATAATAAAAGAATTAATATCTGAATTGGTTGGAATTTGGGAAAGTTCAATAGAATCTGAATTTATTTCGTCATTCAGTTCAATCTTGGTTAGAATAAAGTTTCCTTGTGATTGAGAAGTAATTGCAAATACAAAATTACTAATGTAAACCAGATTTGTAGCAATATTTCCATCTAGAACAAATATACAATTTTCAATAAAATCATTATCCAAAATAATAATCTCAGAAGAGTCATAATCCGTTCTATTTAATGGTAGAAAACATCTTTTCGATGAATTCACATAGGGATTAACCACTGGAGAAGCTGCCCAAATTCTATTATCAAAATCAATAACAGATACAATATTTGAAAGCATTTCGTCTAAAACCCATACCCTTGAACTGTTTTCATTATCGGCTTTTGTTGGAAAAATAAAAGCATTAGAGTTTTCATAGTAAGCATAAAGTTTTTTAAGTGAAGAGATTGTATTTATATAATCATTTACAGGTATAGCTTCATCATTTTCCCAAATATATATATTCCCATCTGGAGTTACAAACATAATCTCTTTTATTTCATCATTATTCGAATCAATTATTGCAATAGGATAAGGGTTTTCTCCGATAAAATCAGCTTTGAGATGCCAATCAAAACGAACAGAGAAAGTCATTGAATTAGCAGATTCACTAATATTATAAATTTCTATAGGAGTGCCACCATAGTAGCTTTCTGCAGTAGGAAATGAGAATTGTTCTGTTTCAGGATTTGTTTCCAGACCAAAATAATTGCTATTTCCTTCTCGGAATGAATCGAAAGGTGAACCAAGGCTATTTTGATCAATAACTGCATCAAGATGCTGGATTCCGTCAGCTTCTTCAAGGTCAACACCTTTGTGAGAAGCATCCGCATTCACTGAATTCATTTCAAAATCAGGTGAAAAATAAGCATCAATAATATTTTCATCAATATGCCAGATAAAAAGTCCAGATCCATCAATTGTTATGTTATCTGCTTCGGGAGGATCTCCATATCCGGGTCCGGGAAACCAGAAATCCCATTCACAACCGGCATAAGAATTTTCCATAAAATTAAATACCGGAACATTATCATTTGGAGGAGGATAATAATCCTGTTCTCCTTCCGGAAGAAGTTCGAAAGTAAAATTAGGAAAACCATTTAAATCCGATCCATCAGGATTTTGTTGTCTATTTTCTATCAAAAAATATTCATTCTCAGAGATGTTAATTTTAAACACTTTTTTTTGTAAAGATACATCCTGTGGATATAAAACTTCCAAATCTGTTGCATCAGAATCTATCTCAACTAAGTAATCATCTTCCCAACCCAAAAAATAACGTGACCAAGCACAAGGAAGCGGTGGCACAAAGCCTTTGGCATTCCAAGCTCCTGTTCCCATCACACCAAAATTTCCTATTCCAAAAGAGCGACCGTTGGAGGAATTATTATCAAAAAGGGTAGGTAAACCAAGTTGATGTCCAAATTCATGAACTAAAACACCGAGTAATCCATATTTTGAATGTTCTCCTTCAACATTATCCGGTTGCCATTCGGTTTCCGGTAAAATTGCAATCTCCTTTATATATTTCCCATCAAAAAGAAGTCCGGGAAATTCGTCATTTTCAGGATCCAATCCGGCTTGTAAAGTTTTTCGGGAAATGAAAGTACTCCACAGTTCATCCTCATTATTTCCAGTGAGATCAGCCTCCTGACCTGCTCCGGCATGAAATATCAAAAAAGAATCAAAATCATTGAAATCAATTTCATTATCAATATTTTGAAAGGAAGTTTGAACTAACTCACAAACACGTTCTACCCAATATTCATCATTTCCATAATATGACATATTTTCGGGAAGCGTGACCACATTTTCCATAATTGTGTAGTTATTTTCAAGCACATATTTTCCGTGAGAAGCATCAGTAACATACGAATTGAGATGAATCAGATATCTCTCAAAATAAGAAAAATCATGGGCAAGTGAATCAGGATAATCAGGAATTAAGTCAAACTTTATATCGTTAAACTCAACCATAAGAACCAAAAGACTATCGGGAACATTGTTCGTTCTAACATTGTTTTGAGGTGCAAATATCTCAGAAGGTCCAAAATCAACGTCAATAATTCCTGTTTTCTTTAAAGGATGTGGAAGAACAGCAAAAATATTTACAATAAAAACAAGTAAAATTATCAATCCCAGCAAAATACGCTTCATTAAATAACTCCTTATGAACATTACTTTACGAATTGGTAATAAACAAAAAATTAACGCTGAAAACGCTGATAAATATGAAAAAATATGAAAAATAATATTTTTTATCATAACAAATCTGTGTCCATCTGCGTTCAAATAAAAAAGGAATCCTTATTCTACTTACAATTTTTAAGCAAACATTGAAATTCCGATGCAATAAAATACGCAAAACCCTCTTATCCAAAAAGACAAGAGGGCATTAATTAGAGAAAAAGAATGTTGTAAATTTCGTTTTGAAAAGATAGGGTCTGTCTCAAAATAACATTTACAATCTAATTTTGAATTATTCATCTCTTCTGCGTTGTAAAAATATTGAATATCTAAGGATATTCGCAATTTTCACGCCTTGAATAAATAAGTAGTTCTTTATTATATCGTAAAGTTTATTTCATGACAACCCCTTAGTATTATAATTTTCCTGATGCAATATCTTTTTCATTACATTTACAAATATCCGTAAATTCATATTTTGGAGCCCAAGAATTAGTTTTTGATTTACGATTACGTATTAATTTTACTCTTTTAACCTCTGTATTACATTTTGGACAGATAACTTTCCCTTCTGTACTAATCTCATGGGCAAGTTTTGCAGCAAATGCTCTTCCTTTTGGCATATTTCCTCCTTAACGATTTCGTTGAGAGATTATACTCTCTCGATATATTCACCCGTTCGGGTATCAATTTTTATTTTATTTCCAGCTTCTACAAAAAATGGAACTATAATATCTAATCCTTTTTCTGTTGTAGCCTTTTTTCCGCTTACCGAAGCGGAATTTCCTTTAATATTCGGTTCACATTCAGCAATTTCTTGAATCACAGTAACTGGTAATTCGATTCCGATGATATTCATATCAGGATCTGTTCTCACATGAATTTCCATATTTTCAACAAGATATTTTTTATCATCACCTATTACATTACTAGGAATCTGCAATTGTTCATAAGTATTTGAATCCATAAAAACATAGAAATCTCCATCAAAATATAAATATTCTTTTTTATGTTTTTCGATACGGACAACTTCAAGTTTTTCACTGGTTCGGAAGGTGTTATCAATCACTTTTCCAGTTTCAATATTTTTAAGTTTAGTACGAACAAAAGCAGGACCTTTACCAGGTTTTACATGCAAAAATTCCACTACTTCATAAAGTCCATTTTTAAACTTGAAAATCATTCCATTTTTTATATCGGAAGTATTAGCCATAATAACTCCTTGTTTATAAAACATTAATTATTTATCCAGAATTCCAAAATTTATAAGTATTGATTTATGGCAAGCAAAAAAATGGTTTTTTAGGTTAAATTGTTAATATTATGATTTGTCTAAAGTATTCATTTTTAATGAAATTCGTTAAAAAGTTACTTTTTTTATATTATTCTTTTCTCTTAAAAATCTTTTGAAAAAAAATCTTACGTTTATTTCTTCTTCGTCGCCTAATTATTCTTTTTTCTTCACGCTCTTGGGCATACATTTCATCATCAAGCTCTTCAATACGTTTTAGTAATAATTTTATATACTCATCTTTTTCGATCAAAGCAGCAAATTCTTCATATTCTGTTGAATTAAATATCACTTCAGCAAAAGGGGCTAAAAAGTACATTATTTGGCTTCCGATAAAATTTAGAGGACGCAATGATTCAATTATCATAAGTGCTGGAGTTCCCATTTTCCATTTAACAATGGTAGTAGCAATTTTTTCAATTTTAGCTATTGCTTTTTCCGGTGATACTTCTATTATCATAATTTCCTTTTGTTTTTGGGTCTGTTTGATTAACTATTATAAAACAATTTTAACTTTTTTACGCCCTTGCAATTGTCAAGACAAAGACCTTGTCAGCTCCACTATTTTTCAGTGTACTACAGATTGCATTTACAGTTGAGCCAGTTGTAAATACATCATCAATAATTAGAATATTCTTCCTTTTGATATTATACTTTTTATTTAATCCAAAAGCATTTGAAACATTTTTAATTCTATTTTTTCGACTCAGTTTTGTTTGAGTTTCTGTAAATCGTTTTCTTAATACAAGGTTGGAAAGATGTCTGATATTAAGGTTTTTCCCTATTTCAGCAGAAAGAACTTCCGCTTGATTAAAACCACGAATTCTCGTTTTTACTGTGTGTAATGGAACCGGAGTAATAAAATCAACTTTTTCAAATGGATTGTATTTTCTGACAAATTCAGCAGTTTGAATTGCCATAAATTTTCCTAAAGAAGTCATTTCTTCATATTTAAAAGAATGGATCAATTTGCTGAGAGTTGAGTTTAGTTGGTAAGCAGATCGAGCTTTATCAAACAAGAAATCATTGGTTTCACAAATTCTGCAACTATTTTCCTCTTTCAATCCACCACAAATTTCACAATAATTTTCAGAAAAATAGTGTAATGAAGAAAAACAATTATTGCATAAGAACTTTTCGTCGGAATTTATTCTTATACCGCAATTCAAACATATTTTTGGGAAAATGAGATCAAAAGGATTAATTGGTTTGAATTGCTTCATTTACTAATATTCTTCTTATACAAAACAATTTGCCGAATAATTCCATAAAGAATATAGATCAAAATCCAAATTACAAACACTATATAAGAAAATTTTATTGAAATGATTATACTAAGAATAGCCATAATAATGAAAAACTTAGCTTCTTTTGACAATTTTGCTTTTTTATCTATCGGCAAATATTCAATTCTGCTAACCATTAAAACAGATGCTAAAAAAACAATAATCAAAAAAAAATGAGGAAATTGTATTTTATCCCAAATATAAAAATTATAGATCACAAATGATACTATTAGACCTGCAGCAGCAGGAATAGGTAAACCAGTGAAAGGTTTTTTAATTCCCGGATTTTTATTGTCCAAAGTAAATCTAACTAATCTATAACCACCTGCAAATACATAAAATATAGAAAATATTATCCCAAAAACACCAAATTGATGTAAAGCAACTTTATAAGCTAAAAATGCTGGCACAACTCCGAAAGTAACATAATCTGAGAGAGTATCAAACATTGCACCAAATTTTGTACAGGCTTTTAATAATCTGGCAAGTTTTCCGTCTAATCCGTCAAAAACCATAGCCAAGGCAATAAGCCAAGAAGCTATCACAAAATTTCCCTCATAAATCAAATGCAATGCAATCAACCCAGAAGTTAGACTAAAGGCAGTAAAAGCATTTGGTATGAGGAACTTATATTTTTCAATCATTTTCTTCTAACTGGATAATTTCTTTGCTGAATATGGTTTCACCGGAATGTACTATATCACCAACAGATACTTTAGGAACAAAACCTAAGGGAATTTTTAATTCACAAAAACCAGATCCAAGAATTACTCCAATCAATTCACCTTTTAACTGCGAATTTCTCACAAAAATATTTGTTTTTCCTTTATAAATTGGAACAATTTCATCATCTTCAGAAGGATTGCGAATTTCAATATTTTGCTGGAATTTTTTTTTGATTATGACAATCTTATTTTGCTCATCAAACGAGATAACTGAACCCGTAATTGGGGATAAAATAGATTTTCCTTTATCCGGTTCAAAGGAACGATTTATTTTAAAATAAAACAAAATTGCTAGATATAAAAGCAATCCAAATAGTGAAATATATTTTAAAGCATCTTTTTCAACATAGAAATTTGTGAAAAAACTCCCAAAAACAATAACCGCAGGTACTGCCATATATTTATACTTGATTCTCTGAACTTGTAGTAAATGCTTTCCTGATGTGTAAATATTCTCCATCATTAAATTCCAACTCGCTTATAGATAAAATCTACATTTTTTTTATATCTTGTGTATGAGAATATTTCTTCAATTTCCTCTAGCGAGAGTAGTTCCATAATCCTATCGTCATCTAAAACAAGTTCTTTAAATGATTTTTTTGTCTCCCAGCAGATCATTGCATTTTTTTGAACCAATCTATAGGATTCTTCTCTACTTATACCTTGCTGGGTTAGTTCTAATAGAAGAACCTGAGAAAAAACAAGTCCATTTGTGAGATCAAGGTTTTTCTTTATATTTTCAGGATAAATAATCAAGTTTTCTATCAGATTGATCATTTTGTTCAACATATAATTCATCAAAATAGTAGAATCCGGAAGAGTAATTCGCTCAACTGAAGAATGACTGATATCTCTTTCGTGCCAAAGAGCGTTATTTTCCAATGCAGTTAAGGCATTAGCACGCAATAACCGGGATAAACCACACATTTGTTCAGAAACAATTGGATTTCTTTTGTGTGGCATCGCAGAAGAACCTTTTTGCCCTTTTTGAAAATTCTCCTCAACTTCCAATACTTCTGTTCTTTGCAAATGTCTAATTTCCAAAGCTATTTTTTCTATAGTTGAACCAATAATTGCCAGTGTATTTAAAAATTCAGAAATTCTATCTCTTTGAATAACTTGTGTAGAAATATTCACAGGTTGTATGTCCATAATTTCACAGGCGATCGTCTCAATTTGAGGAGATAAATGAGCATAATTTCCCACAGCTCCGGAAATCTGTCCCACAGAAACTATCATAATAGCAGCTTCCATCCGCTCAATATTTCTCTGCATTTCGTCAAACCAGAGAGCATATTTCAATCCGAAAACAGTTGGTTCTGCATGAATTCCGTGCGATCTTCCAATGCACAATGTATTTTTATGCTCTTTGGCTCGAATTTTTAAAATTTCTGAAAATTTCTCCAAATCACGTAAGATAAGTTCCCCTGCTTGTTTTAGCTGTAATGAAGTGGCACTATCCAAAACATCAGAGGAGGTCATCCCATAATGGATCCAACGTGAAGAATCACCTACATATTCGGCGATATTGGTCAAGAAAGCAATCACATCGTGCTTTGTAATCTCTTCTATCTCTAAAATTCGATCTACATTAAAATCAGCTTTTTCCAAAATATTTTGAAGATCCTCATCCGGTATTATTCCAATTTCATTCATTGCTCTACAAGCTGCTAATTCTACATCTAGCATACATTGAAAACGATTTTGTAATTCCCATATTTTTGACATCTCGGTTCTACTATAACGCTTTATCATTGTTTTATCCTTTTTATTTTAATTTTTTAATTTTATTATTTTTATGTGATAATTTGTCAATTTCTAAGTGAGCAACTTGCTTATTTTTTATTTCAATATTGATTTCAGTAAGTTTATCAAGCTGGTCATAATTTAGCAAAATCGAAAATTGCTTTGTTGAATTACTGATTTGAGTGACTTGAAAGCTTTTTGAGAAAAAATAGGTAATTTCATCTTTTTCAATTTCATAATTACGTATTATTCTATTTTTATCTTTTAATAAATTATTGAAATTTAGAAAGTTACTATTATTTATCTCTAAAATTTGTATGTCTGTTTGATTTGGTAAACGAAGATATAAAAGAGAATCTATGTATGCAGAAAAAAAAGGTTTCAGATTGAGTCCCCAAAAACCTTTATCAATAACATCAATTCGAGCAGAAAGATTATTTTTTTTGATAACAAAATTTTTCCTAAAAGTATATTGTTCAAAATTTAGAGTAATTACACCATCCAAGCGAATTTCATCCCATTCTGAAAGATTTTTCTCAAGCAATAATCCCTTTTCCTCATTGGATAATTGTGATAAAATACTACAGGACGTAATAATCAACAGAAAGACCAGAAGTAAAATTTGATAAAGTATTTTCATTAATTATTCGTGATTTCAAAATTTTTCTTCGTAGCACTAAACAATAAACCAATTAACCCAACAATTACCATTGTAAAACTCAAAATTTGCCCTTGAGTGAAATTTCCTAAAACAAAACCAAGGTGTGCATCAGGTTCTCTGGTAAATTCAATTAAAAATCTGAATATTCCATAAGAAGCAATGAATGCCCAAAATACTATACCGTCTTTTAATTTTTTTTGATATAGGAAAAAACACAAAAAGAAAAGCACAACTCCTTCTAAAAGAAATTCATAGATTTGAGAAGGATGACGGGGTTCGCCATCAGAATTTGGAAAAATTATTGCCCATTTAACATTGGTAATTCTGCCATATAATTCCGCATTGATAAAATTTCCTAATCTTCCCAAACCCAATCCAACAGCAACCAGTGACATAGCTGGATCTGCCATTTTGAAAAAATTTAACTTATGTTTCCTACAAAAAAAATAAGCAAATATTATTACTCCTAATGCACCACCATGAAAAGACATTCCACCTTCCCACACAGCAAAAACTTTCAATGGATTATAGATATAGTATTTAAGATTATAAAAAAGTAGATACCCGACTCTACCACCAATTATTACACCTAACATAAGCTGAAACATCCAATTTTCATATTGATCTTTAGAGAGGTTAATATTACTTTTTTTGTAGAATTTTTTCAAGAAAATATGACCAACAATGAAACTGATAATATATAATAATGCATACCATCGGATTTCAAACATTCCAAGCTTAATAATTGTAGGGCTAAAATTTGGAAAAGGTAACATAAAAAGCGAAAGAGCTGGGTTAAGTTCCCAACTCTTTTAATTTATTGTAAAAAATTTCGATAAGTTCTTCCGGAGGTAATTCATACTTTTCACCATTTTTATGTATATCCGGTGAGAATATTTTTACGACTTGAGTGGGTGAACCGTTTAATCCAATATCATTTTCGTTCAAATCTAGATCATCAGCATTTTTTACTTGCAATAGAGTTTTTTTAGCATTCCTTTTACCTCGTAGAGATGGTAAACGCGGTGTATTAATCTCTTTTACAACGGTAATAGCAGCTGGTAAACTAACTTGAAGACGATCGTATCCATCTTCCATTAAGCGTTGAATTGTAATTTTCTCATTTTCAATACTTTCAATATGTTTTACAAAACATACTTGTGGAATTTGCAAATGAGCAGCAACTCCAGCTCCAACTTGAGCAGTATCTCCGTCAATAGCTTGTTGACCGAATAGTAAAAGATCATAATCTCCAATTTTTTTGATTGTTTCCGCGAGAGTAAGGCTTGTAGCCCAAGTATCAGAACCTGCAAAACGTCTATCGGAAAGAAGAACAATCTCATCAACTCCCATAGCAACTGTTTCTCTTAAAGCCTTTTCAACTTGTGGTGGTCCCATACTAATTGCAGTAATTTTCCCACCAAATTGTTCTTTTAAACGAACAGCTTCCTCAACAGCATAAAGATCAAATGGATTAATAATGCTTTCTACACCTTCACGAATTAAAGTATTTGTCTGAGGATCAATTTTGATCTCAGTAGTATCCGGTACTTGCTTTATACAAACAATAATATTCATTTGAAACTCCTAAAATTCACAGAATGTTTAGAAAATCTATTTTTCAAAATAATCAATTACTTTTTCAAGAATTTTATCTAATTTCGTTGTAGGTTTGTAGCCGATCAATTTATTGATTTTTGAAAGATCAGGTGCTCGCCGCAACATATCCTCAAAACCTTCTTCATAAGCATCTTCGTATTTTATATATTCGATTTTTGATTTACTGAAAGTTAATTTTTTTATCTTTTTTGCCAATTCTTCAATTGTGATTTCCTGACTGCTTCCAATATTGAAAATCTCACCTTCGGCCTGCTTGTTATTCATTAATTTTATCATACCATTCACAACATCATCAACATAGGTAAAGCATCTTGATTGCTTACCGTCACCAAAAATTGTTATGGGATGATTCAATAATGCACTTTTGACAAATTTGGGAATCACCATTCCGTATTGACCGGTTTGTCTTGGACCTACTGTATTAAAGCAACGAACAATCGTGACCGGTAATTTTTTTTCTCTAAAATACGCAAGAGAGAGAAATTCATCAACAGCCTTCGCTGTACTATAACTCCATCTTGAAATATAAGTTGATCCAAGTAATCTATCATCATCTTCTTTGAAAGGAACTTTATCGCTTTTCCCATAAATTTCAGAAGTTGAAGCTATCAAAACTTTTTTCTTATATTTGTTAGAAAACTCAAGAATATTTTCAGTTCCAGCGATATTTGTAGTTAATGATAGTAGAGGATTGTCAATAATAAATTTTACACCGACTGCTGCTGCCAAATGATATATCTGATCAGAACTTTTGACTAAAGGTTCCAATACTTCTTTATTTAAAATTGAATCAATAGTATATTTAAAATTTTGTAACTTTATTAGATGACGAATATTTGAGAATTTACCTGTAGATAAATTATCAATTATTGATATTTCATGCCCATCATTTAATAATTTTTCTGCTAGATGAGAGCCGATAAAACCTGCACCACCAGTTATTAATATTTTCATATAAACTCCTATGAGCTATTTACTTAAGTTTTGAATAAGAACAGCTAATGTAGCAATTCCTGTCAGTACACCAAATACTTCTTTAGTAATTTTCCAGTAATCTATTTCCTGTCGTTCTGGGATAAAAATTACATCTCCGAGATTAACAATTTCATCATCCAAAGGTTTAGTCCATTCACCGGTTTTTGCTTTGATCAATCTAATTCGTCGTTTATCAACATTCCAAGAAAAACCGTTTGCTTTGTCTAAATAATATGAAATCGTTTGATTCGGAACAAAAGTAAATTGACCTGGATTCTTGACATGACCGTTTACAGTAACTGTTATTGCTTTATCTGGAATATAAATTAAATCGTTTTTTTTTAAAATAATATCTTCGTTTTTATCTTTATCAAACCACAATTTCTTAAAATCAACTTTTATTTTACTTGTATCATATCTCCAAGAAGATTTGAGATATTCTTTTTCAACTTTAGTAAACTCATTACTTTTTTCTTTAAGCCGTTCAAATTCAGGATCTACTTTTTGGAAAGGATTTTTTCTTTCGATAAATGCTAATTCTAAATCACTGTTTTCAAGTAATCCTCCAGAAATTTCCAATATATCCAATAATGTAGTTTTCCCCTTCAAAATAATGTAGTTACCGGGGAATTTTACTTCTCCCATTATATTAATGAAATCATCTTCTTTTAAATTTGGATTATTTCTTACAACAATTTTATCATAACATTCTATTTCAATATTTTCTGGACTATTATAATTATTAATTATTTCATTAAAATCAGCAGTTAAATAAGAAATTTTCCCATTGTTATTATTTTTTCTATAAATTTCAATTTTATCCAGATAAGCATTGGGTTTTAAACCATAGGCAAATTCTATCACATCAGAAAGTTTGTTTTTTGGTAATATCTCAATAATTCCAGGTTTATTAACTGCACCTGATATGCTAACACATTCATTTTTAGCAGATACAATTATTACATCCCCATCTCTCAAATATGGATTGTTAGAGTTATCACCATTGAGGAAAAATAATGAAAGATCAACATTAATTAATTCAGAATCTCTTTTTAATACAATTTTCCTCAAGGATGGTTTAAGTATATTTTCTTGGTTAGATGGTAATATTATTGTTTCAGTAGATTCTAATAAGTTTTTTGGTTCTTTTTCAACATTTTTTTCTGCTTCTTTACTTTGAATATTTTTTAAATTTGCTTGCTTGAATACTTCGGACAAACGTGTTTCAGGAAGTATTCTATAAACTCCGGGATTTTCTACAGCCCCCACAATTGAAATATTATAAAGAATATCAGCTCCGGAAGAAATATTTTGCAAATCGAAACTATATCCCAAAACAAAACTAAATATTAAAAAAAACAATATTAGTATGAATTTATTTTTAATCATTTTTTCCTTTTTCATAAAAAATATCTTATTCAGAAATTTCCTCAACTACTTTCCTTACAGCGTATTGCACCATTGTCACATTACAAGCAATTAATGTTCCAAGTAAAGCTGTGGAATATTCTTAACACCTTTTATTTTGTCAATATTTTTATGATTTAAGAAACTAGTAGATAGTTGAGACTGTTCACATCTCACCCCACCTTTTTCAATAAGTTAGCTGCTATAGCTTTG
>JAIORE010000382.1 GCA_021108315.1 Candidatus Cloacimonadota bacterium | reverse complement strand
CGTTATGGTTAATGATAATTTCTTCTGATTGCAAAATATGTGCCGAACGGTATTGGTCTTTATTGGTCTTTTTTCACCAACTCCAATTAGAAATGTTACAATGATTAATGCACAAAAAATATACGCATAGATTAATCTCTTTTTCATTTTCATTTTTAACACATATTAAAGCAATTAATTCATTAATACAATCAAAAATATTTATACATTACTTTCAAATTAATTATTCAAAAGAATATAAGGGAGATAAATTGAAATCACATACTGTCTGTAAAGGAAAAAATATTGAACAAAAAAGCCGACAATAAATGCCGGCTTTCAGGGGTACTACTCTAGCAGTAGTTTGGGGATTTCATTCAATCATTTTTTTGCATCACTTGTTTTATAAGTACTTCTCACAGCAGAATTTACTGCTGTTACATAATAGTAGTAATTTGTTCCAGTGGGAATTACACCAATATCTGAATAGGAGTTTGTTCCTGATGTATCAAGAGGTAAAAAACCGGAATCAGGATATTCAGAACGATAAATTTTATAAGAAATAGCACCATTTACATTATCCCAATTCAAGAGTACATCATCACCTGAAACAGTGATTGTCAAATTTTCTGGAGCAGCAGGTGGATTACTGGAGCTTGAGAAAGGTGGAAAACAGATACAATCTATCCAAGCTGCATCATCTCCTACTGAACCGGAGACATTTTTCTCATAATACCATTTGAATGATCTTAAACCGGAATAGACATAATACATTTGATCACCATAAACAATATCACCAGACCAATTTCCTTGTTCAACGCCATCAATACTAAAGATGAGTTTATCGTAATTTTCTTCGGAATCTACCATATAACAGAATGATACATATCCGGCAGAAGTTAAATTCAGATCAATGGAAAGTTCGGAAGTTTGGCTGTTTCCAATAGCACCGGATTGAGCGGAATATGTTCCTTCACAAGCTGGAGAACTTTGCACAAACCAATCGGCATCACCGGAATTTACCCAAGCATAAGATGAAAAATCTCCTGTTTCGAAGTCTTCAAATCTACTGGTATCACAATTAAGAGTTGTAAATCTCCATAATCCGCCGGAAGTTGTTCCTGATGAATTTCTTGTTAATACTTTCCAATAGTATACAGTATTGCACTCCAACGTTATTGGAATCTCATAAGAATCTACATTTTGATTAGAGATTACTCTTGCGGAAGTTGACATATTGTTTACAGCAGTGTAATCTGTTCCAAAGAAAAGATCAATAGTACTTGTTCCAAAACCATTTGTCCATTCCAGCATATCTAAGCAAGGAGAGATCGAAGAGCTATAACTTTCCGGTTGCGGACTAAATGGTGCTTCAGGTTCGGATAGATTTTTGATTGTAATATCATCAATTAACCAACCGTAACGATTTGTAGCAGGACTGGTAGCCAGCCTGAATCGAACCATTACTTCCGATTGATCATTATAGGCAGAAAAGTCAAAAATTTCTTCTTTCCACCAGTCGTTGGTCGGTGTTTCATTTGCAGTTCCCCAAGTGCTGTAACAGGCTTCATCAAAATATCCGGTAGAAGTAAAGCGATCGGAAGCTCCAAAATATTCCGTACCTGTTAATTGAATCCAACTTTCACCCAAATCTGTAGAAACTTCAATATAACCTCCATCCAAACCTGCTTCAGTTTTTGCAATATGCCAGAAGCTAAGATATGGAGAATCATAACCGGAAAGATCCATTACGCAATCTTGAATTAAGATATTTTCATCATAATTAGTATAATCATTCCAAGCTGAACTTCCACCACTATGATACAAGGTGCTATTAATTTCCCAATCATAATGATTTCCATCAGCATTTACAAATACATCCAATCCTGATTCAAAACCTTCTGAAATTGGTAAAGCATTACAAATATTTAGAACTGTAATTTCAATTGTAACCGTGTCATTCGAAGAATCTATATCATCGTTCAAATCGGTGTAAAAATTTACTGTATAAGTTCCCGGAGTTGCCGGAGCTGTCCAATTTGGTGAGAAAGTATGATGATCTGTTTCATCAGGAGCGAGAACAGTAGTAGTATCATTACTATCATAAGTTGGAGTTCCACCGGTACAATTCCATTTGATTGGAGAAGATTCTGTATAAGAGCCTACATTTTGAGCAACTATATTGAATTGAACCGAGCTGTTTATCAAAACGGTCATATCATCCATCGAACGATTGTCTTCATCATAACTTAGAAGAGCAAAATCGTGAGTATCAGCTTCGGTAAGTGAGACATCATCAAAATAGAGAATGCTGTAAGCCATATCACCAGCTACTGTAAATCCGTGCCAACCGAGATAATAAGTTCCACTTGTAGCAGGAGAAAATGAAGCATTTCCTTCTTGATATGAAGCATCACCAGTTGTATCTGTAAACAATTGTCCTAAGGTCATTGCATCTGAATCTGCATTTGTTCCCCATTTTACTTCAATATTCTGTTCTAATCCCCCCGTGCTGTACATAAAGCTCAAATCATATATTTTGCCGGCTTCCAAAGTAAGAGGACAGGTAAAAACCCAATCATTCATATCAAGATAAGGATTTTCATTAATGAGAATGCTATTGGGACTGGAATAAGATGCAGTTGCTTCATTTGACCACTCTCGATAATCACGGTTGGTGTTTTCCGTAGACCAACCTGTAGGTAAAGCGGGAGCAGTTACTCCGTCAAAATTCTCAGAGAAAGGAACACTTGCGGGAGCACAAACGGTAATTTCTATAGTTGTTTGATCATTTGTATTATCCGTATCGGTAGATAGATCAGTGTAAATTTGAAACGTATAAGTTCCGGGAGTTGCCGGTGCTGTCCAATTTGTTGAGAAAATATATTTTTCGGAAGATTCCTGACTTAGAAATGATGTATTTTCAGAAGCAGATAAAGGTAATCCTCCGTTTACACTCCATTTTATTGGAGAAGATTCAGGATTTGAACCTAAATTTCTCACCGCAATACTAATCGGAATAATGCTATTTGGAGACACCACCAGATCATCCATTGAACGGGCATCATCATAAAAAGAAAGAGTTTCAAAGTCATGATTTTGGACTTCTTTGATATCAATATCATCAATAAAAATATCTGTGAAATTTGCATCACTATATCCGTGCCAGCCGATGAAATAAACTCCATCAACAGTAGGAGTGATAAACCCGAATTTTTCTGTAAATGCATTTGATGTAAAGGTTTCATTAAATATTGGACCATTTATCATATCCACTGAGGAAGGCGAATCACCCCAAAGTACTTCAAGTTTGTGAGCAGAACCATCTTGAGATGTAGCAGCCCAAAATGAAACTCTATATGTTGTTCCTGCGTTCATTTCCAAAGGACAAGAGAACATCCAATCATCCATCGGACGAAGATTTATCCCGTTGATAGTCGCTCTATTCGAAGGAGTATGTGCATATCCATCAGCGGTGAACCAAACCCAAACGTCACTATTTGCATTTTCCCAAGTCCAACCTTCCGGAAGATCGGTTGGAATTGTAGAATCAAAATTTTCCGTAAAAGGAATAGTATGAACGGCTAATACTGAAATATTCACATAAGTAGTATCATTGGAGTGATCGAAATCATTAGCCAAATCAGTATAAAATTTCAAAGTATAATCACCGGGAGTTGCCGGAGCAGTCCAGTTTGGTAAAAAAATATGATTTTCAGTATCGTTTGGAGCGAGAGATCCGGTTGTTTCATTTGTATCGGAAGTTGGTGTTCCACCATCGCAAATCCATTTAATCGGACTGCTCTCATTAATATTTCCTACGTTTTTTGCTACGATATTAAATTGCACGGATGAACCTGTGTAAACTGTAATATCATCCATAGATTGATTATCTTCTGAATATGATAAAGTTGCAAAATCATGACCGGGAGTTCCAGTAATTTCAATATCATCAACTGAAAACGGTGGATCATCTCCGGCTGATGAATTATTTACCCATTTGAATTTGAGAACAATAATGTATCCTACATAAGAGCTGAGATCAATATTTGTTTTTTGTATCCAAGTACTTTGACCTTCAAATTCTCTGTAACCACTTTCAAGATGGTTTATTCCGTTGTTTATGTAAACTTCTCCATAATCTCGGTTAGGTACGCCACCTTGTCCGTCACATTTCCAATAAAATGAAAGGTTTGCTGACGAATAAGCAGTCAAATCAACTGACCTTTCTAGCCAAGATTCACTAGCTGAACTTTTTACATAAGTAGCATTTGCTCCACCATCACTTGAAATGTAGGCGGATTTTGAGCCGTTATGTGAAGTTGCTGTTCCGCAAGCCCACATATTTGTTTGTCCTGAAGTTCCGAAAGTCCATGATGATACATCACCTTCGAAATCTTCTGTCATGATTACTTCAGCTTGTAGTACTGAAAAGCTGAATATCATAAGTAAACTGATTAATACGATTGCCTTAATTTTCATAATCTTCTCCTTGTTTTTTATTAGGTTCTGTAATATTAAAACTTACTCAAACATATCTAACTTATTATACTCAAGTAAATTATGATAGATTATGAAAGCTCCCCCAAAATTGGTGAATTTTTGCAATCAAAATGTGGGTAACTCGTTAAGAAATTTGTCCACAATCCACGCCTATTGAGCGACAATGTGGCTCGCTCTCTTGTAGTCGTGGTGTGGAATGTGGTCAACATTTTAGAGTTATCCACATTTTGCTATTGCAATATTCTACCAATTTTCTTATGCTTTTAGAAGCATATTTTCTTTCATAATCTTTCATAATTTATATTACACTACCTTTTATTAACTCCCTTAACCATTCTTAGTCTTAAAGAAGGGTATTTAAGCGAGTTTATTTATTTTAATAATATCATTTTCTTCAAATAGGTGCTGTTATCAGTTTTAAGTTTGTACATGAAAACTCCGGAAGAAACAGCATTTTGTTGGTGATCATTTCCATTCCATCTAACTTTGATGTATTCATTTGCATTTGCATAACCACTAAAAAGTGTGATAACTTCCTGACCTTTGATGTTATAGATAGTAAGTTCAGCATTTCCTGATTTTTCGATAGCGAATTTGATCTCGGTTTTCGGATTAAAGGGATTTGGATAGTTTTGATGTAAACCAGTGATAATAGTTGAAGGTGGAATAGGATTATCCGGTTGATTTTCGATTATTACGGAAATTGGTCCGAATAATTCAGTGTTTCCGGAAATTTCTATGCTTTCCAACCAATAGAAGTATTCTGTTTCAGTAACTACTGTTTCATCTGTAAAACTATAATGCTGTTCATCTGAGGAATTAGTTCCCTGAATAAGTTGAGAGTTTATTTTAATAGTAGTTTCTGAATTATTTTCCGTACTACGATATACATTGTAACCGGATAGGTTGATTTCACTTTGAGTAGTCCAGCTTAATTGGGAAAAATTGGATACCGTTTGAATTACTACGAAAGATGATAGAGTAATTGGGAGGGGATTATCACTTTCAGAAAGAGTAGCATTGTTGAAAGAGCTGGTAAATTTTCCATTTTCCAAAGTTATATTTTCTTCTGAAAGGATTACGCCACAAATGCTTCCGGTAGCTCTTGAAATATCATAAGTCATAAAAAAATACGATTCATTTATCGGAATTGAAGAAGTTAGACCTGTAAAATTAACCGAGTTTCCATCACCGGGATCTTCAGCAATTGTTAAACCAAGTTGAGAGTCAATTCCATTATCAAATGTGTCATCAATAGATTGCCAGATTTTAAAATTTTCTATTCCGGTTCTTTCTCCATCTAACTGCATTGAAATTCCTGATAATAATGCACCTTCCGAAACACCAGAAAGCTGAAAACGACCATAAGTTCTATTGCTTTGACCCTGAGATGCACTTGGAGAATAAGCACTACCATCTGTAAAGGCAACTTCGACAGCAACAGGATTTTCCACCAATGAAAAATTATGTGTTGCAATTTCACCATTTACTAAGTCCACTATCTGTGATTGAGATATATAATCTGTTTTACAGACTTCAATCAAAATTTGACCGGCAGGAACATCTGTTAATTGATAAAATCCCGAACCAATTGTGTAATCCGAGATGGATGATGCTGTTATTAAAGCATTTTCTAAAGGAGCTCCTCCATCAGAATCAGTAATCGTTCCCTGAATTGTTCCTGTATAAGAAAATCCTGTTGCATTGATCAATATTTTTGCGAAATCTATAGCGTAACCATCTCCTGCCCCTGTTGTAGTATCATCAATTTTTATTTGAACAGATCCATCAGCAAAATATTGGATATATCCTGCTGGAACTTGAACAGTAATTAATTTCCCAATCGGTCCGGTTTGCATCAAAGAATTAATTATGCTTGTCAAAAATGGAGCACTCACTCCATCTATCGTAGCATTCCAATTCGCACACCACATAGCTGCCTGAAAATCATCAACAAACATTTGAATTGTGATAGCTACTACTGTTGTTTCCTGTAAATCATAGGTTAATGTAAGTGGCTGAGGATTTACACCACTAGAAAGATATCCGTCATTTCCACAAGGTTGAGGAAACGAGCCGTGACTTGAAGGTCTGTAAATTTCATCAGTTCCTGTAGCATCTAAAAGTTCAGGTGAGTATGGATAGGGATGTACAGGAGTACTATTACCGGAAAACGGATCAAAGCCATTGGGCCATCCAAACCCTAAATTATCAATATCTCCGATTCTACACATTATATCTGCTTCCGAAGTGTTATAAAGTGTGATATTTTGTGTTTCCCAATCTCCGTTTGGTTCATCTGCTACTGTATTATAGATTAGTAGCATAAAAATAAAATAGACAATAATTTTTTTCATCTCTTCTCCTTTGTCCATTACTTTGGACTTTGTTTTTGCTAATTACCAACTTTTCAAATTCATTGCAGATTGGACTGCATCTGATATTAAGGGTAGATTTGTATTTGCTTTAAAATATTTTCTCTTTCAATAAAATTTTCAGAGATAAATGATTTGTTTTCCTTTACTGGAGTTTTGATAATATTAGCAATTGTTGAATTATTTTGGATAATTGAACTTTCGAATTTGGTATCAATTTTTGAATTTAATACCGAAATATCATCAATTGTTTGTTGATCCAGTTTGGTTTTTAAATGTAAGTTGTTTTTTTTCTGCATTTCAAAATTTGATGATTTAGCAACATTGTTTTGAATTTTATTGATATTATCAGCATTATTTCCTTCTTTAAAATTAATGTGTCCTTGAAATATGCTGATAAATTTTTCCGACCAAATATAATTTATAATCAGAATCAGAATGAATAACAGCATTGCTTCTATCATGATTACTCCTTAATGCAAAGTAATAAATATCAGTTTTGGAATTCCTGAAAGAATTTCAACATTTTCAATATCTTGAGTTGTATAACCTGATTTTGAGGCTCGAATGTTATACATTCCTGCTGGAATATCGTTAATCTGACATAAGCCAGCAACTCCGGTAATTCCTTCGAATTCAGTTCCTATTACTTCTATTAACACACCTGAGATTGGTAATCCAAGTTGGTTTGTTACAGTCGCTCCGAGATTGCCAACTCCATCTTCTTGAGTTAATGCTGCATCTAAAGTGATTTCTTCATTGCTTACAACTTCAACATTAGAAATTGTTTGAGTTTGATAACTGGGCTTAGTGAATGAAACATCATAAGTACCTTCGGGAACCATTGCTAAGATGTATGTTCCATCTGCAGCTGTTGCCATAGAATTATATAATCCTACTACTTGAACTACAACGTTTGGTATAGGTTCTCCATTTGATGAATTTGTTACAGTGCCGCTAATTGCTCCATAATTTGTTGTTCCTTCTGGAAATAATATGTAATCAGAAGAGGTTTCTTCATTTGAAATAACTACAATATTGGTATTTGTTTGGTCATCATAGCCAACTTTTGAACATTTTACAGAATATTCACCTGTTGGAACATTGGTAATGGAATATATTCCTTCAACTGATGTCGTTGTTGATAAATTTGTTCCTAATACTTCTATCAAAGCACCTTCAACAAAAGCTTGTGAAACAAAATCAATAACTCCTCCATAAATCATTCCATTTCCACCGGTTTCTTCTTCCATCTCAAAAACAGCATAAGTAGTTTCATTATTAATGATTTCAATTGTTTCATTGATTGTGATGAAGCCAGTTATTGAGATAGTGGCTGTATATGTTCCTACCGGAATATCTTCAATAGAAAAGTTTCCACTGAAATCCGTATAAACATTGAACTGTGTATTTTGAATTTCAATCAATGCATTTTCTAAAGGATTACCATTTGATGCCCGTTTTACAATTCCTGCAAAAATACCTTCTCCATCACCCTGTGCTTCTTTTGTATAAACAAATTTGACATTCTCATCATCAACTACCCCCTCAATCGTTAAAGATGTAGATGTCAGCACATAGCTAAATTGATAAATTCCCTCTTCTATCCAGAGAGCATCGGAATTTGTGATATTCAATTTCATCGTTGTAGAAGTTGTTTCGATAGTACCAGAATAGTTTGCATCTCCTTCTTCATCAACAAATTGTCCGGTGAATGTTTTTTGTTCACTAAAATTAATGAATCCAGTGTAATCCTGCAATCCATCTTCATCTTCATACGATAGTAAAAACCAATTTGCCACTAAATCTTCATTAAAACCGTAGCTTGGACCCGTTGAATCGTTTTTGTCACTACATCCTGCCATTGTTGCCAAAAAAATGGCGATTAAAATAACGTTTACTGCTTTCATTGTTCCCCCTTAGAACTTTTATTGATTATTTCACTAATTTCGGTAAATCGGAATGGATTGTTGATTACGTTGAATTCACTTTCTTTTAGAATCGAAAGAAAATTGGTAAATTGCTTGTTTGCCATTAGAATAACTTGAATATCTTTGTGATTTTTGTTTAAATATTTCAAGAGTATAACATCACTCATAGAATTTATAGCAATAATAACGTACTTTACTTTATTTTTGGCGAGAATTTCCATAGCATCTACGATTGTTTTGGCAAAAAAAGCTTCAAATTCTCTTGTTTCGAAATAATCTTTGAACTCATCTAAGAAAAAATTTGAACCTACAACCAAAACTTTCATTCTTCCTCCGGTATTTTTCCCATAAAAGAGCATTTGGTGTGCCAAAGAGTTATCTTGTTACATCATAGTATCTTATGAAAAAATCATCTATTTGGATTGCATTATCGAATATGCTTTTTCGCAAGTATCTGCGAAAACGAAGAGTAGTATTTTTGCCACAGACTTTCACGGACAAAACACAGATTTTTTAAACCACGAATTAATTAGAATTTAGCAACGAACTCCAGTTGAATAAAAAAGATATTCAACAGAGCAGGCAAAGCGAACAAGACGAACTAAGAAAAATAATTACAAATTATAAATTTTAATGATAAACGCTTTGCATTCTTAGTGTCTTTGCGGTAAATATTCATATCTTTTCTTTTTCTTGTTTGCGAATTAGCGGCTAATTTTTTGTTCTCCATTTTTCCGTTTTCCCATCATTATTTATAAACGAACATTGTGTTCAATACTGAACACTGAAAATAACTACAAATAATAGGTAACTATCTGCAATAAGACAAAATAAGATTTTGGCATAGTTGTTGCATAAATAGTAATAAAATCTAAGGAATTTAAAATAATGGATAAAGAATTATCAAGGGAAGTGATTAGAAAACAGAAAATGAAAAGAGTTTTTCGATTTTCAACATATATACTCATTTTGTTTTTTATTTTGATTTTATTCAGGATTTTGATTCAACCATCTATCAAACGATCGAGAATCAGAACTGCTACTACCGAAATAGGTGCAATTGAAGGAACTATCACTGCTTCCGGAGTTGTTATTCCAGAATTTGAACAAGTTGTAATTTGTCCAATGCAATCAATAATTGATAGTGTTTACCATAAAGCAGGAGATCAAATAGAAAAAGGCGAACCGATATTAATGTTAAATAATGAATTCACTTTGCTTACATACGAAAAACTTAAAGATGAATACAAACTTCAAAAAAATAAGAAAACTCAATTGAAATTGGCTATGGAACGGGAATTATCAGAACTTCAAACACAAAGCGATATAATGGAACTTAGAATTCGGTCCTATCAATCAAAATTTGAAGCTCAAGAACAGATTTACAAAGTTGGAGGTGGAGCAAAAACAAATTATGATCAAGCAAAATTAAATGTAGAAATATCAACTCTGGAAAAAGAGCAATTAGAGAAAAGAATTGATAATCATCAAAAATCTTTGGAAGCAGATCTAATCGAAATTGATCTACAACTTCGCATTCAACAAAATAGGATCAACGAACTCGAAAGACAATTGGAACTTGCCGAAACAAAAGCAGTAAGAAGCGGAGTAATCACTTGGGTAAATGATAATATCGGGGCAAATGTCAACAAAGGAGAAGAAATTGTGAGAATTGCTGATCTGGATAAATTCAAAGTTGAATCCAAAATATCAGATATTCACGCTTCAAAACTAATCATCGGAAATCCGGTAAGAATTCGGATAAATGAGAATGATCTCGAAGGGAAAATAGCCAATATTGAACCGACGATTATCAATGGAATCATCACTTTCTTTGTTGAATTGGAAAATAATACAAGCAAATTGCTTCGTTCAAATCTAAGAGTAGATGTTTTTGTGATTACTTCTTCTAAAAATAATATAATTAGAGTGAAAAATGGTCCTTTCATAAATGGTTCTGGAAAACAAGATATATTTATAATTAAAGGCAATAAAGCTTTCAGAAAAACCGTAAATATCGGAGCAACCAATTTTGATTATGCAGAGATCGAAAACGGAATAAAAGCTGGTGAAGAGATTGTCATTTCGGATATGCGAGACCATATTCATCAAAAAGAAATTAAAATAAAAAATAAATAAAATTTACCAAGGAGAGTGAAATGCGAAGAAAAGTAAGAACAAAATACTTATTATTTATATTAATTATGATTTTATTTCCAGTTTTATTGTTTTCACAAAAAAATCTTGAGACAGCAAAAATGAAATTCGAAAACGAAAAATATGTTGAAGCAATCGAAATATTAGAAAAATTGATTCAAACAAATGAAGATAATTGGGAATATTATCATTGGTTAGGAATTTCATATCTGGAAAACACAAAATTACCCGGAACCGGAATGATCAAAGCAATGAAGATTTTCAAAAAAGCCAAGAAAAACCTGATCAAGGCAGTCGAATTAAATTCTGAAGATATCGTTGCTCACGAACAACTTGCATATTCCTATTATTATCCCCCTAAAATCGCTGGAGGAAACAAGAAAAAAGCATTGGAACATCTGGAAGAAATTAAAAAGAGAGATTCCAAAAAAGGTTTAGAAATATCAATTGAATTCTTTCTTTTCGATAAAGAATATGAAAAAGCAGAACAAAAATGTAAAATGTTTATCAATCTATATCCTGATGATCCGGATGTTTATCACCATTTAGGAATGATTTACCAGCAGAAAGAGGATTTTCAAAAAGCTTTTGATGAGTTTGAGAAAATTATCAAGAAAGATTCGACTGCCTTAAATTCATTGTATCAAATTGGAAGAACTACAATTTTTTCCGGTCAAAACCTTGATAGAGGTGTAGAATGTATGAAGTCATTTCTTCAAAGCGAATCGAATGAAAATAATCCCCCGATAGATGCTGCTCATTGGAGACTTGGAATGATCTATGAAAAACAAGGAAAATTGGACCTTGCAGAAGCAGAATTTAAAGAAGCAATTAAATTAAATCCGGATGATAAAGATTATAAAAAATCATTGAAAAAATTAAGAAAGAAATTATGAACTGTGAATGGACGCAAATATTTTCACTACAGAGTTCACGGAGTGTAAATTCGTGAAAATTCGAGTAAAATCGAGGTTTCAAAAAGGAGATTATTATGATAAAATTAAATGTAGTAGATAAGGTTTATCGAACTGATACGATTGAAACAACAGCTTTAAAGAATATTAATCTACAAGTCGAAAAAGGAGAATTTCTTTCAATAATGGGTCCTTCCGGTTGCGGGAAAAGTACGCTTCTCAATATTATGGGACTTCTCGATAAGCCAAGTAGCGGTAAAGTAAAGATTGAGGAGCTGGAAGTTGGAACTTTTGGAGATAGAAAACTTGCAAAAATTAGAAATAGAAAAATTGGATTTGTCTTCCAGAGTTTTCATTTAATCAACGATTTATCTGTTCTGGATAACGTAGAAATCCCACTTTTATATAGAAGACTTTCAGGAAAGGAAAGAAAAGGAAGAGCTTTGGAAGTTTTGGAAAAAGTAGGCTTGAGTGCACGTGTAAAACATTTTCCTCGTCAACTTTCGGGTGGACAATGCCAGCGAGTTGCAATCGCCAGAGCAATTGTGGGAAACCCGGAAATCATACTTGCAGATGAACCGACCGGAAACCTTGATAGCGTGATGGGAGCAGAAATAATGGATATTCTGATGAAACTGAACAAAGAAGCAAATACCACGATCGTAATGGTAACACACGATATTCATCTGGCGGAACAAACTCAAAGAATAATCCGTTTATTTGATGGAAGTCAAGTGATGTAACTCAAACAGCCGAAACGGAGTGTAGACCTGCGAAGCTCATCTTGTTTGAGAAAGGGAAGAACAAAGAAGAAAATAAATATCCAATATCCAACACGGAATATCCAATGATGAAGGGAAGAAGAAGAGAAGAAACGGGAAAACCGGAAAAAGGGAAAAATGGAGAACGGAAGATAAAGGAGAAAGAAAATGAGTAAGAGTATTGAGAAATTTGAGGATTTGATAGTTTGGAAAGATTCTATGCGACTCGTTATTGATATTTACAAAAATTTAAGAGAATGTAAAGATTTTGGTTTACGAGATCAAATGCAAAGAGCTTCAGTTTCGATTCCCTCAAATATTTCGGAAGGATTTGATCGTAACTCAAATAAAGAATATATTCATTTTTTGTTCATTGCTCGAGGTTCTTGTGCAGAATTAAGAACTCAATTGTATCTCACAAAAGAATTGAAAATTATCAAGAATTCACAAGTAGAAGTTCTTATTGATAAAACAAAGAAAATATCTGCGATGTTGTATAAATTAATTCAAACTAGAAAAGAGAGATTTTAGAAAGCAAAGAAAGCGAAAAGGGAAGAATGGAAGAACGGAGAAATGGAGAAAAGGAAGAAAAAAAGAAGAAACGGGAAAACCGGAAAAAGAGAAGAAGAGAGAACGGAAGAAAGGAAGAAAACAAAATGATAAGAAAAAATAAGAAAAATCGAAAACTAATAATCAATAATCCAATCTTTTATTCACAACTCTTCCATTTTTCCGTTTCTCCCTTTTCCCATTTCTCCCATCTTCTGCAGGTGTCTTTATGTTAAAAAACTATATAAAATTAGCATTTAAAGTTTTATTAAGGCACAAGTTTTTCACATTTGCCAGTCTTTTTGGAATCAGTTTTACACTGATGATATTGCTTGTAGTTACTTCTGTTTTTGATCACATTTTGGGTCCCACTTATCCTGAAACAAGATTAAGAAGAACACTTTATGTTATGGATTTGGAGATTAAAGGACCGGAAATAACTAAACGAGGTTCTGTTGGATATTATTTTCTAAATAAATATGTGAAATCTCTAAAAACACCCGAAAAAGTAGCAATTACTTCCTTTATGAATAGAATGATATCATATAATGATCAACAAAAATTAAAAATAATTATGAAATTCACAGATAGTGTATTTTGGGAAATAATGGATTTCAATTTTATTGATGGTAAACCATATAATAATGAAGATGTATCAAATGTGAATCCAGTAGCCGTAATAAATGAAACCACAAGTGAGAAATTTTTTGGCGAAGAATCAGCCTTAGGGAAGTTCATAGAAGTAGATTGGAAAAAGTACAAAGTTATCGGAGTTGTAGAAGATGTACCAATATTAAGATTGTTACCTTATTCAGATGTCTGGGTCCCGGTAACTCATACTAAGGAAGATATCACTTCATATACTATGGAAGGAGATTATCAAGCTCTGATTTTAGCCCATACCCGTTCGGATTTCAAAAAGATAAAACAAGAATTTAAGAAACATCTGGATCAAGTAGAATTTTTGGATGATCAATTTGATTCTATAAAGGGAGGAGCTGATACGTTTTTGGAGAGTATATCAAGAGAAATGTTCGGATTCGATGATTCTCAAGTTTATCTGATAATTGGAATTATGATATCGCTTATGATTTTATTTATGATTCTTCCGGCTTTAAATCTCGTTAATATTAATATCAATCGTATTATGGAACGTTATTCGGAAATAGGTGTCAGGAAATCTTTTGGAGCATCTTCAATAACGCTTGTCGGACAATTTATTGTAGAAAATATTATTCTGACACTCATAGGTGGGGGAATTGGACTAATATTGACGATTATTGTGCTCTCCATTTTGAATAATGTGGAAGTGATTCCTTTAGCGAACTTCACTTTAAATTACAGAATTTTTGTTTTTGCAATTCTTATTAGCATTTTCTTCGGAATATTTTCGGGAGTTTATCCGGCTTTTAAAATGTCTCGTTTGCAACCTGTTGATGCACTACGAGGAGGTCAACGATGATGAATTTTAGACATTTATTCAAACTTATCTGGAATCGTAGAAAGATGAATTTACTGATGATAATTGAGATATTTATTTCGTTTATAGTGCTTTTTATTTTAGTTCAGAGTCTTGTGAAATTTGCTTTTTATTATTCTGAACAATTAGGTTTCAATTACAAAAATGTTTGGAATTTAGAAATAAATACAAATAACGTTAGCGATGAAATTGGTAGACAAGAGATGGAATTAATCAAAAATGAATTGCGATCATTTCCAGAAATAGTTAATTTTTCAGAAGCTTTTAATATTCCTTACACATCTTTATCAATCACAACCAATATTGATTACAATGGTAAAACAATTTCAAATAATCTGCTTTTAGCGGATGATAACTATGCTGATGTTTTGGAAATTGAATTAGTCGAAGGAAGATGGTTCAATGAAGCTGATAATGCATCTGCACACGAACCTGTCATAATTAACAAAAAATTTAAAGAAGCACTTTTCCCAGACGTTTCGGCAATTGGAAAAACCTTACAACAGAAAGAAAATATACGAGAAATCATTGGAGTGATTGATCAAATTAAAAAGAGAGGTGAATTAAACGATTATGGAAAGATATTGTTCAAACGAATAAATCCTCATAATCCCAAAAGCTGGTTAGGAGAAAACTTATTAATAAAAGTGAAGGTGGGAACAGGAATAGAATTTGAGGAAAAATTGATGAGAAGACTCTCGTTGGTTTCCAAAAATTTTTCTTTGGAAATGATATCTATGGAAGATATGCGAGAAAGAGCATTTACAAAATATACTTCAGTTGCATATATTTTCGGTTTTGTCTGCATTTTTCTAGTTGTGAATGTTGCTCTTGGTTTATTTGGAGTTCTCTGGTATAATATCAATTTCCGTCGTTCAGAAATCGGACTTCGACGAACTGTAGGCTCTACTGCCCCAAAAATATATCAGCAAATAATCGGTGAAACTCTAATTCTATCCACTTTCAGTATAATAATTGGAAGTTTTTTTGTTTTAAATTTGAAAATACTAATAACAAATTTTCTTAGAACGGATATTTTTTATACATCATATTTTGTAACTGTTTTCATAATTTATCTAATCACTGCAATTTGTGCATTTTATCCAAGTAAACTCGCTGCTGAAATTGAACCTGCCGAAACGATGCATTATGAATAAAAGAAAATGGTTTTTCATTATCTTGATTCTTATTATTTCAATTTCTGTTTATGCAAATGAAATAATTGACTCTTTATGGCAAAAGGCTGAGAAGATAGCTTCGAAAAGTTGGAATTTAGTACCAGGTAAAATTCAAAAAAAGAAAGAAGTTTTTAAGATAAATGGTTATTTGAAATCGTTCAAAACCGTTTCTCTTGGATGCGAAGTTTTGGAAGATTCAATTAATGTATTTTTTATTAATGCAAAAAGTAATAGCAAAGCTCTTCCTGAATCCAATTCTTACGTACAAGATGAAATAAAAAGAAATTATTATCCAAAAAATCATTCGATTTTTCATAATAATTGTAAATATAAAGTAGAATATAAAAAAACAGATGAGATAATGGAAATTAATGGCAAGCAGTATGTTATTTATGAAGTTGATTTCCTAATGGAAGAAAATAGAGAAATAGTTGAATATATTGGAAAAGTATGGTTAAATGCTGAAACAGGTATTCCTTACATTTTGGAGAAATCACCCAAAAAACTTTCTACTTTAATGAAATCATTTGTTAAAATTACTGAATACGATGTTGATGCAAATGGGTTTTGGATAAAGAAATCAGAAACTACTATAACAGAAGTAAAAATGCTGTTTATCAGGTTAAAAATGAAACTTGAATATACATATTCAAATTATTGTAGATTTCCAAAAAACAAATAATTTGAGGAGAAGAAATGTTAAAAAATTATTTTAAAATTGCTTTCAAGGTGATGATGAGAAATAAGCTGTTTACATTCATCAGCTTATTTGGAATTTGCTTTACTTTGCTGATCCTTGTGCTGGTCACATCTGCATTAGACCATACTTTTGGTCCGCATTATCCCGAAAAAAAATTAGGAAGAACACTATCGGTTACAATGGGTTTGATAAGTTCGAAAGAAAGTGGAACATCTTCAGGACCGCTGTTCAGTCCATACTTCTTTAAGAAATATGTAAAAACGTTGAAAACACCTCAGAAAATTTCATTAGCATCTTTTCATAATCCAATTCAAATCTATAAGGATAAAAAGAAAATAAAATTAGGAATTAAGTATGTTGATAGTGAATTCTGGGAAATTCTTGATTTCAATTTTCTGGAAGGAAAAGCATTTATAAAAAATGATGTTAATAATATTTCCAATGTCGCTGTTATCAATCAAAAAATTCGAGATCAATATTTTAATGGTGAAGAAGCTGTGGGAAAGTATATTGAAGCGGATGGAAAAAATTTCAGAGTAATCGGGGTTGTGGAAAATGTTTCAATACTAAGAATTATGCCTTATGCAGATATTTGGGTTCCTTTAGGGCATACAAGCGAAGATCTAAATAGAATTTCTATTGTTGCAAATCAATTCCCCGGTTGGTTCGCAATGGTTTTGGCTCATAATAAAAAGGATATTCCGAAAATCAAATCAGAATTTCAAAATCACCTTAAAAACATTGAGTTTCCAGAAGGAAAGTATGAATGGCTTCTGACAAATGCTTCCACATATCAGGAAGCTTTGGCAAGGCAAATTTTCCGTAAAGAAGATGGTAATATTGGTCCATTTATGTTCGTTCTTTATCTTTTGATGGTAATTTTTATGATTTTACCGGCAATTAATCTTGTGAATATCAATGTCAGCAGGATTCTTGAACGTGCTTCCGAGATTGGAATCAGAAAATCTTTTGGAGCCTCATCTATGACGCTGGTTGGTCAATTTATGATTGAGAATATTATTATAACCTTAATCGGTGGATTAATTAGTTTTTTACTGGCATCAATAATTTTAGCAATTTTTAATCAAACAGGATTATTACCTGATACTCATTTTGCTTTGAATTTCCGGATTTTCTTCACAGGTATGATGATCGCACTGTTTTTTGGACTTATTTCCGGTGTTTATCCAGCTTTTAAAATGTCAAAACTTCAACCTGCTGAGATTATTCAGGGAGGTAACAAATGATAAAGCATTTATTCAAAATAATATGGAATAGGAAGAAAACAAACTTCACAACTTCTCTCGGTATTTTCATATCCTTCATTGTACTTTTTTTGGTAATGTCGTTCATTGTTTATACTGCCCAGAATTATCTCGCTCCACTCGGATTTGATTATAAAGATGTCTGGTATGTTACTATGGATTGGAAAGATAGCTCTCAGGAAGAGGTAAAAGAAATATTGATTCAGATGGAGAATTCTTTGAAAAGTTTTGATGAAATTAAAGAAATGGCGTATTCATTGGCATTTGTTTTCATTCCTACAGTTATGAGCACGATAAACTATGAATATGATGGTAAGGAGTTTAATACCGAAATACGAAAAGGTAGTGATGGTTTGGAAAAAGTTCTCAGTATGAACATCATCAGAGGAAGGTGGTTCAATGAAAGTGATAACGCAGCGATAAAACATCCGCTGGTGATAAATCAAAGGACAAAAGATGATATTTTCGGTGATGATATTGCTTTGGGAAAAATCTTGAAAAGAGGAGAAACAGAGTATCAAATAATCGGAATTATTGATGAATTTAAGAACGGTGGATTATTTTCTTCAACAAAAAGAATATCGTTCCTACGCATATCTATGAACTCCGATGTTGAATTTAAACGTTTTTCAAGTGAAGTGATGGGAAGTAGAATTTTGCTGAAAATGAGACCAAATACAAGTGTGGAATTTGAAGAAACATTAATGAACAATCTAACGAGTATCGCAAAAAACTGGCAGATTAAAGTGAATTCTATGGAAGCAATAAAAGATAGTGCCAGTCTGCAATCATTGATCTTTCCAATCATTTTTGCTGTTGTTTGCGGATTTCTAATAATCAATGTAGGCTTAGGACTTTTTGGAGTGATCTGGTATAATACTAATCGTAGAAAAGCTGAAGTTGGTCTCAGAAGAGCATTAGGTTCTACCGTAAAAGAGATTCACGGACAGATAATCGGTGAAGCTGTAGTCCTTTCTACTTTTGCACTAATATTTGGGAGTATATTCGCTGTACAATTTCCACTTTTGGGGATTATCCCGATTTTTAATACTGGAATCTACACGATTGCATATTTTATTTCAATTAGCTCTATTTATCTTTTGACTTGTATTTGTGCGATGTATCCTAGTAAAGTTGCAGCTGGAATTGAACCTGCGGAAGCTTTGCGTGATGAGTAGGAGAAGGGAAACGGGAAGAAGGGAAAACGGAGAAAAGGAGAAAGGGAAGAATTACTAAACTTAATCTGTTTAAGAAAAGCAAAAAACTAAAATCCCAGAAAAATATTTGACAAGTCAATCAATTAATTTTGTCAGTATTTTAAATAAATTACAGGTAAAAAATGAATAAAATATTAATCGTTGATGATGATTTTGCAGTTAGAAAATCTCTTGAATTTCTCTTGAAAAACAATGGATTCAAACCGATTCTGGTATCAAATCCACAAGAAGCAATCTTCAAATTTGAAAATAACAACTTTGATCTAATTGTGATGGATATGAATTTTTCTCTGGAAACTTCTGGTAAAGAGGGTCTTGAACTTTTAAAAAAAATAAAATTATCAAAACCGGAAATGCCGGTAGTTCTCATAACTGCTTGGGGTTCAATTTCTCTCGCTGTTGAGGGAATGAGATTGGGTGCTGTCGATTTTATTACCAAACCTTGGAATAATGATAATTTCATCCGTTCGATTCAAACTGCGATTTCCTTATCAAATGTGAACTTACAACAGAATCAGAGTAGGAAACAACTTGATCAAAAATTTGATTATTCTAATATTATCGGAAAAGATTCTAAAATGTTAAAAATTCTGGAAACAATAGGTAGAATTTGCAAAACGGATGCATCAGTTCTAATTGTCGGTGAAAGTGGAACGGGAAAAGAGCTAATCGCCGAAGCAATACATAAAAATAGCATAAAAAGAAACCAACCTTTCGTAAAAGTGAATCTTGGTGGCATTTCATCAACCCTATTTGAAAGTGAAATGTTTGGACATAAAAGGGGAGCTTTTACTGATGCGCGAAATGATCGGGTAGGAAGATTTGAGATGGCAGATAAAGGAACGATTTTTCTTGATGAAATTGCTGAACTTGATATGAGCAGTCAGGTGAAATTGCTACGTGTTTTACAGGATAGAAGTTTTGAAGTTTTAGGTTCCAGTCGCACAAAAAATGTTGATGTGAGAGTGATTTCCGCTACAAATAGACATTTGGATACAATGATTGAGAATAATGAATTCCGCGAGGATCTATTTTATCGGATAAATCTGATTACATTAAATATTCCTCCATTACGGGAAAGAAAAGAAGATATTCCTCTTTTGCTGGAATATTTTATCTCAAATTTAAGAAGAAAATATAAGTTGGACAATCTGGAAATTGATAAATCTGCAATTGATTGGTTGAAGAATCTTTCTTTACCGGGGAATATCAGAGAATTGAAAAATTTGGTTGAAAGAGTTGTGCTTGTTTCTACAAAAAACAAACTTGATGCGGATGATTTTATCTCACAATTTCAACCTGTAAAACGAAATAAGGATAAAAGCAATTTACCTGATATTGGTGAGATGAGTTTGGAAGAGATCGAGAAGAAGATGATTATAAAAGCTCTAAAATTTCACGATAAAAATATTAGTAAAGTTGCAAAATCTCTTGGTTTGAGCAGAGCCGCTTTGTATCGCAGAATGGAAAAATTTAAAATTTCAATGTAAAGAATTTACCGCAAAGACGAAAAAAAGAATGGAAAAAGGAAGAACGGAGAAATGGGAAAATGGAAACCTCGCCTTAATCCTCTCCTGCAAGGAGAGGAAATGCCCCTTCTCCTTGCAGGAGAAGGGGTTAGGGGATGAGGTTCTTTGAGAAATTTCTTCGTGCTCTCAGCGTTCTTTGTGGTTAAATATTTTTTTGTTCGAAAGAAAAAGAACACAATCAGGATTGATTGTGATACAGTAACTCAAACAGCCGAAACAAAGTGGAGATCTGCGAAGCTCATCCTGTTTGAGAAAAAGTGATAGTAGAGTATAGTTTTTTAAAAAATCCTTTAAGTTTTGACGATCTCGTAAAAAGTCCCAATATTGAAATTTTAAGAGATTTACCTTTTTTGTAACATCCTGCATAATAGGCAATTACAAAAAATGTATTCTTGTAAAAATGCTTGCTTTTTCCTTTTTTACGAGACCATCAGTTTTGTTCATTGCAAAAAAATTCGAGCTAATTCGAGTTGTGAGTTTCGCAGGTCTCCCGTTGGTCGGCTAGTGGTTTCAAAAGTCTGTGTCAGAATAACTTTTTCTTAATTAGTGGTTTCAAAAAAGGTTGTATGAAATTAAAATACAAATTCTCACTTTTCATTTTAATCATTCATTTGATTATGATTTTGCTTTCGATCAAACTTTTGGAAACGAACAAGATCTGGTTCCTTGTTGCCGAAATTTTCATTCTTTTCTCAATTGTGATTTCAATAATTATCTACAAACAACTCATTCGACCTTTGAATCTTATCTCATCCGGAATTGAAGCGATCAAAGATAAAGATTTCAATATGAAATTTGTAAAAGTTAAACAGAAAGAGATGGATGAACTGATTGATGTTTACAACAAAATGATAGATCAATTGCTTCAAGAGAGGGTAATGCAGCAAGAACAGCATTATTTTCTTGAAAAACTCTTGGAAGCATCCCCTTCAGGAATTATTATATTAGATTTTGATGAGAAGATTACTTCCATTAATCCGGCAGCAGAAAATTTTGTGAATATTAAATCAGATGAAACAATCGGCAAAACATTCAAAGAAATTAACAGCAATTTTCTCAAAGAATTAGGAAATCTTAATGAAAAACAACTTTCGCTAATTTATAAAAACGGGATGAAAACTTATAAATGTAGTCGAGCACATTTTGTTGATCGTGGATTTTCACATAAGTTTATTATTATTGATGAATTTACCGAAGAGATTATTAAAACAGAAAAACAGGCTTATGGAAAAGTTATCAGAATGATGTCACACGAAATTAATAACTCGATTGGAGCTGTAAATTCTATCTTGAATTCTGTGAAAAGCTATAAAGAGCAGTTAGATAAATCAGTAAAAAACGATTTTGAAACATTTCTTGATATTGCCATAGATCGAAATGAAAATCTCAATAAATTTATGAACAAATTTGCGGAAATTGTCAGAATTCCAAAACCAATAAAAACTAAAACTAATCTTAATGAACTTTTGAAAACGATTTCAATTTTAATGGATAAAAATCCAAAAATAATATGGAAATTGGAACTTAGTGCAAAACCTTTTATCGTAGAACTCGATGTTCAGCAAATGGAACTTGTCTTGATCAATATCCTGAAAAATTCAATGGAAGCAATTGAAGATAGAGGAATAATATTTATCAAGACAATTGATTCTCCTCAAAAAAAATTAATTATAAAAGATGATGGCAAGGGAATTGACAACGAAATTCAACAAAATCTGTTCACACCATTTTTCAGCACAAAAAAAGACGGACAGGGAATTGGTTTAACCCTCATCAGAGAAATTTTGGGTAACCACGAATTTGAATTTTCTTTAAAAATGAATAGGGAAAAGGAGACGGAGTTTGTGATAGAGTTTTAAAAGGATACAGGAGATAGGGAAAAAAAGACACTTTGAATTCAATTTCATTTTTTTTTAGTGTTCTCTGCGGTAAATCTTTTTGCTTGTTTTATTAGTCCATGTTAGCCTGTGGCTTATATATTGTTTTTCTTCTTTCGTGAATTGAGCTTCACAGGTCTCCGTTTCACTTCGGCTTGTGCTTTTCGTGGTTTCATTATGTAAAGTTTATTTTACAATAACTACTTAGCTTAGAAAAATTCTGAAAATATTTCATCAGAAATAAAATATGAATTAGGAGTAAGCTTGATAAAACCATTTGAAATGATAAGGAAATCTGATAATTTTTGAATTATTGTCTCATATTTCTTAAGAAATTTATTGTTGAATCTACTTTCGTATTCTGATAAATTCAATCCTTGAATTTTCCGTAATTGCAGGAAAATAAATTCCTTTTCCTGAATATTTTTTGATAATAATTCTTGATTTGAGAATATTATTTTATTTTTTATATTATCTTGATATATTTCTAAATTTTCAGGATTTGTATAGCGTATATTATTGATATATCCACTTGCTCCAGCTCCTATTCCAAGATAATTTTTATTGTTCCAATACGATAAATTATGCTTAGATTCAAATCCTTTTTGAGCAAAATTTGATATTTCATATTGTATGTATTTATTTTTTTCGAGGGTCGTCACTAACATTGAATACATTTCTGAAACGATTTTATCATTTGGAATGTTTTCCTTTTCTTTAAAAAGTGGAACATCATTTTCTAAACTTAGGCAATAAATTGAGAAATGATCAGGTGAATACTCTAACATCTTTTTTACAGAATTTTCTACATTCTGAACAGTTTGATTGGGAAGTCCATACATCAAGTCAAATGAAATATTATCAAAATCGTTTTCCCTGAGAATGTCTAAAATTTTTCCTATATCTTTTGTTCTATGAAGTCTACCTAAAATCGTAAGTTCACAATCATTCAATGATTGTATTCCTAAACTAATTCGATTTACTGGAGTATTCGAGAAATCATTGATGAATTTTGAATTAACTTGGATTGGATTTGTTTCTAATGTGATTTCAGAGCATGATTGCAAATCAAATTTACTTAGAATCTTCATTATTTCAGATCGGTTTAACAATGAGGGAGTTCCTCCTCCAAAATAAATAGTTTTGGGTTGTATTTCAAATAAAGCAAGATAAAGATCAATTTCGTGAAGAAGTATTTTTATATATTCCTCTTTTTTTGGGAGAGAATAATTTATTTTAAAAAAAGAACAGTAAGTGCAATTTCTTAAGCAAAATGGAATATGGATGTATATATGCTTAATTTTTTTTAACTCCAAATTATCTGTCATAGATATTCCTTAAATATTTACTATTTTCCAAAGATATAATGTTAAAATTATTTACAACTATTTTTTTAAAATATTGATAGCGTAAATTATAGGTGACCAAGTCACATTTTCATCAAATATAATAAATTTGTTATCAAAATTTTATTTCAAAGTCTCAAGACAAAATTCTTTTTTTCTTTTTTTACTTATAATTTT
>JAIORE010000012.1 GCA_021108315.1 Candidatus Cloacimonadota bacterium | reverse complement strand
TTTTATGATCTCTCATTATGCCTCCTCAGGTCTTTATTTATAATATAAATCTACCGGAGGGGACATATGTCACTATTTCATCAAAAGCATCTTTCTTGCAGAAATGCTTTTATTTGTTTTTAGTTTATACAGATAAATTCCTGAAGGAACTTCTTTTCCATTGTTATCTATTCCGTTCCAGATAATTTGTTGATTTTGAGATTTATTGATTTGAAGATTTGAAAAAGTTTTCACTTTTTGCCCCTTCAGATTGTATATTTCGATTTTTGCGTCTTTCGTGTCTTTTGTGGTTTCAAAAGAAATGGTAGTTTCTGGATTGAAAGGATTTGGATAATTTGTTAATAACAGATCAGATGAAGCTACCGTATTCTCCTCAAAAGAAGTTTCTTCACCAAGTTCACTAAGCATTTGATTCATAAATTCTGCAGCTTGATCTTGCATCATAAAATATAATGGAAACCCTAAAACAAAAATATTTTCACCTTTCTTGATTGCACAAGTTTCATCTTCCCACTCAGGATCATCAATTGAAGAATCATAATATAAAATTGGAAAAGCATCACCAGTATTTCCAAATCTATTTACATACTGCAAATTTCCATCCCAAGTTGGAAGTGGAACTTTGTCTGGATCAATATTCAAAGTAGTAAAATCAAGCTCACTCCAAGCTGAGATAAAATCAATATTGGAATTGCTTTGAGCATAAATGATTCCCAGTGAATTTTCTAAAAAATCATCGGAAGTATTGGAAATATTTTTCCAACCTGAAAAAATCAAATTTCCACCGGCAGTCAGATAATTACTGATTTTTACATAATTATTTCCAAAAGGAATTGTCAAAATATCATCTACAAAATAGATCAAAGTAGAATATTGAGCTAATTCGTTCAAAGGAGGAAATCCATTTTCAGAAACATCCCAAGTAGTGATTTGATAACCGAAAGTGATTGTCTCATAAAAAGAATCAACTTCTTCATCAGTAGGAAAAGGTGAAACCTCTGGATAATCATTAGTTTGATCAATCAATAAAATTCCCTGATCGAAACTATAATTCACAGCCATCATAGTAACTTCATTGGAATATTCACTCAAATAATTTCCTGTAAAATGTCTCACAACCGCAATTTTATAAGTATAATCAGTATCTAATTCCACATCTTCATCAATGTAAAATAAATCTGTAACAGGTTCAGGAGTAATATGTTCAAATAATATTCCATCCGTACTTCTATAAACAAAATATCCTTCAATTTCAGGATCAAAAAATGCTTGCCAAGATAGTGAAATCGTTCCATCTCGAAGACGACTTGCATCATTCAAAACCGGAGTAATGTATCCGAATCCATTGTCCAAAACCCAATTTTCAGGATCCCAATCAAAATTTATATTTCCACCGTTCCAATCTGTAGTATGATGATTCATACCATCTCCAACCCAAACCAAATGATTCTCACCATTCAAAGTATATGGCACAAACATATCAAACGGCTCACCCAAAATCCCAAACGAATTAATGCCAATATCAATTGAATTTTCTAAATCAGATTTATAATAAGTATACTCATATTGCGGACGACCTACATTATAGAACCACTGGTCAAAAAACCAATCCAATTCCATTCCACTGACTTCTTCACTTACATTTTTGAAATCTTCTGTAGTTGCTGTTCCGTAGATTAATTCTTCCGTTTCAACATAAGTAGAAAAAATATTATTCATATTTTCAGTACCAACAATTCCTCTCAACATATGAAGTAACCAAGCTCCTTTGTAATAAACCACAATATCCAGAATATATGCTCCACTATCGCTTTCGTCACGATGCAGTTTATCATTGATCATACTTCCCAAATCAAGTTGATCAATATGATAATGATAATAATAATCTCCACCAAGGTGTTCTGACCAGAGAACTTCACTATAAGTTGCAAAACCTTCGTTCAACCAGATGTGACTCCAATCTTCACAAGTAATAAGATCGCCCATCCACTGATGTGCCAGCTCGTGTAAAACAACATAAGAAGCATTTTGAGATATTAAATTACTTCCAAACGAGGTACAGGTTTGATGTTCCATTGCTCCGCCACCCGGATAAACTGCGTGTCCGTATTTTTCATCCAAAAACGGGTATTCACAATACTTTTCAGATAGAAAATCTATCATTTGAGGTGTATCGGAGAAAAGTGTAGATCCCGCTGCATATTGTTCGGGAAGAAGGTAATTATCAATATTCATATCCGTTCCATTCAAAGTATAGGGAATCGAATAAAGTTCGTAATTCGTCACAGCGAGTGAAACAAGGTAAGTTGACATCGGATAATCGGTATGCCATTTATAGGTTTTTGTACCGTTTCCGTTATTGATTTCTTCTGTTAATAATCCATTGGAAACTGCCGTAAATTGTTCAGGACAGGTAATATTTATATCCATCACGTCAATTTTATCAATGGGAACATCTTTGCATGGCCACCAATCTCGGGAAGCAAACGGCTCTACCATTGTAAAAGCAATATCTTCTCCGGCGTGAGTATCAAAAACAAATCCCCAACCATATCTTCCAGGTTCTACTGGATGTCCGTGATATATAATTTCCAATTCAATTTCGCTATCTTGTGGATAAGATTCTCCCAAATCAATGGTAATCTGGTGATTTTGATGAGAGAAATTTAGTGAAATTCCAGCAATTGCAATATCATCTACAATGAGATTTGTCGTGAAATCAAGTATAATTTCGTAAACATCATCTTCCACAGTTTGAACCTGTAAGATATTATTTCCATAGATCATTTCATCTTCAAATTCAATAGTTAGATCAATCTTGGCATATTTCACATCATAATCTGTCATATCACGAAGATCTCTATTTAGATATTCGCTCCAACCTGTTACATTCAATGCTTTGTTCTGAATCTGCTCTGTTCTTTGTTCAACGATTTTTTTTAGATCGGGTAATTCTTTATTGGCTGCAAAAATATTCAAAGTGAGAATTGCAATAAAGAATAAAACAACGTACAATTTTTTCATAATAATCTCCTTTTTTTGTTTTTTCTAGTTACGAAGTTTGTCTTCGTAACTTACACAATATACTTCATTTTTCCCAAGACAAACTTGGAACGAAAACGACCATTTTTTACCAGAACGCCGTGAACGGCGTTTTTTCTTTATTTATATGCTCTTGTGTCCCACTCCTGAAGAAGTGGGTTATTGATTTATATTAGTTTAATGAAGTACATTCTCTATTTTTCCATTATATCTCCAATGTTCGGAATAAGCTGTAATTGAATTCATTCGTATTTTCATCACTAATAGACTAATAAGCATTTCTGCCTCAGCTCGGGATTCTGTGCAACAGTTATCAATATTAGTATAATATATTTTCATCTTCATTTCTTTCAGGGGTTTTGGAAGCGGATCAATAGAAACTTCTCGCATAACCGGAACTCCCGTAGATTTTTCTATCCAAAGTTTTCCGGTAATGAATGTTTTTTTCTCTTTTTTCTTTTTCCCTTCCAAGCGTATTTTCTCTCCAGTATATTCGAAAACTACACAGTTCTTATCGTCAATAATTACTTCTTCTGATGTTAATTGGTAAGATGTTACATTATCAAAAAAAGTTTCTCCGGTTGGTTTATAGTCTTTTTCCAAATTAGGTTTCACTTGCTTATCTTCTTCTGTTAATTTTTCATCACCCCTAATACCTTCGATAAAGGAAACGGAAACACCATCATCTTCTTTATGAGTTTTCAGAATTGTTTCGGTTCTCATTTTTTCTTTTCCTTTTTTGTTCAACATAATAGTTGTTTCGATTATCTTACCCGGAACCAAATTAATACCATTTTCTATGAATTTTTGGGCTTTGAACCAAAGCTCATTTTCTGTGGCTGTTAGATTTCCGATTATCATTCCGATAATCAGGATTAATGCTGTTTTTTTCATTGCTTCTCCTTTTAACCCCATCCCCAACCCTTCCCCTTCGTAATGGGAAGGGAGCAGTTCTCCCCTTACGAAGGGGAGTTAGAGGGATTTCTTTATTCTATTTTTTTCTCTAATTTTTTTTGGAGTAAAACAACTGTGTTGTTTTTAAGTTGATTGTAACTCATTTTTAGAAAATGGCTTTGTCATTTAACATTAACACGGTTAATGTACTCCAAAATCCAATCTATTAATCTTAAAAAAGTTGATCTTTGACGCAGAGCGTCATCAAAAACATCCCAACGCAGAGCATTGGAACAAGATAAAAATCTAACCGCCTTTAATATCATCTTTCTGCTTTTACATCTAATGAACTTTGTTCTACCTTGTCATCATTGACATTGTTATATGGATTCCTATCTATCAATTTATTATAAGGATCGATTCCACCATTTATCGGTTTATCTTTTACAGTTATCGTAAAAACTGTCTCTTTTTCAGTTATTTTATGTTTTTGGAAATATGTAGGTTTTTCGATTTTCTTTCCATTGATAAATTTTTCCGTAAAAATACCTATATCAATCCAATCATTAACTGCAACTTCCGTCTCTTCACCTAAACTATCTGCATAAACCTTGGTTGATTCTACTCTCAAAGTTACAAGATATTCACCATTTTCTGTTTCTTCAAATTCAAACGATTTTGCAATATTCTCAAATAATGTAATTTTCTCGAACATATCTGTAACAACATATTGCAAAGAATCCGGCGTTTCTTCACTGATAAATTCGAGAAACTCAATGGAATTCGTGTAAGGTGGTTCTTGCCATTTTACTTTTCTCAGATATTTGGAAAGTGCAGTATTCACAGCCTTTTCACCAATATAATCTTTCAAAGCATACATCACAATCGCCCCTTTATTATAATGAATGTAATTCTGATTTTCTACCTTATAAAGCGGCATCTCTTTTTTAAATTCGTTTCCTCTACCAATCAAATAACTGTCCAATTCGTGTCGCAAAAACTTCTTTATCTTATCTTTTCCATATTCCTTTTCCATCACCATCAATGCGGAATATTGGGCAAGTGCTTCCGACATCAAAACAGCACCTTGAACATTTCCACCAATAACCTGATGTGCCCACCACTGATGAGCAAGTTCGTGAGCAGTTACAAAAAAAGGATAATCTATCGAATCATCATCTTTCACATCTGCAATAAAACCAATACTTTCAGAATAAGGAATTGTGTTCGGGAAAGATTGAGCAAAAGTGCTATATCTTGGAAACTCCAAAATACGAACTTGTTTATGCGGATATTCTCCGAAATTTTCAGTGAAATATGAAAGAGATTTTTGCAAAGATTTTATCATCCCTTTTACATTATAAGGATGTTTCTCATCATAATAAATCTCAATTTTCACTTCTTTTCCATCATTTGAAATCCATTTATCCTCAGCAATTTCATAATCAGCAGAGATAAAAGCATAGAAATTCAAAATCGGATGATCCATTTTGCAATGATAATAATTCCTGCCGTTCTTGTTCCATTCTTTTTGAACATAACCCGGCGTAATGGCAATTTGATCTTCGGAAGTGCTGACGGTCGCTTCAAAGTTTACCCAATCAGAATCAGTGGAAATGTAATGATTCATTCTGGCTTTTTCGTCATTCACATCTGCCATTCTTTCTTTTGGAGGAAGATCATATTTCTTTCGTTGCTTTTCATTTTGTACTTCATATCCTACGGAATATCCTAAAGACGGCATAAACAACCCATTATTAATGAAAGTTCCATTGCTGACAATATTAGTAGTCGGTTCAAAACTTTTTCGTTTGGATGAAAAATCAAAAGTCATTTCCAAAGATTCGTTAGATTGCAAAGATTTTGCAAGTTTGCAAATATAATATCCGAATTTATCATCTTTGAGAACTTCTTCATAATCCACAGAGAGAGAAAAAGAATTGAAGATCAAATCCGTGTTTAACTGATAATGAAGCGAATCAATCGGTAGATTTGTTTTATTTTTTAGAACCATAGTTCCTCTGAAATCTCCCGCTTGTTTATGAGGATAAAGATCTACTTCCAAATTCACATCCGTGATGCGTGGTTGAGGAATTCCATCGTATTTATTATACAATCTTTCGTATTCAACAGATTGTTTGATCTCTTCTTTGCTTGAAGTGAATTTTTCCAAAATATTTGTATTGTAAAATATGAAACTTCCCGTTCCGATAAAACCAACAATGAATAAACTAAAAATAATCATAACAGGTTTTCCGAAACGATTTTTTGCTTCTTTTATTCTCGTTTTTAATTTTGTTTCATTTCCACGGACGTAAAATACAAAGGCAATTGTCAATAAAATAAGAGCAAAAAACATCCAGTAACTTCTGAACCAAAGGAATTTTTCCAAGAAATTACCGTAACCATTCATATCGCTGAATATAAAATTGCCACCTTTTCCAAAACGAAGAAGATCGTGTTCCAAACCGAATGCAGAAGATTTTCCGATGAAAATATAAATTCCGATAACCAATAAATGTCCAAAATATTTATGGTTCACCAAAATATGAATAAAGAAAGCAAGTGCTGCAAACAAAAACAAGTGGATACTTCCCAAAGCAATTTCAGAAAAATACTGCGTTACATTAATCTCATGAAATCCTTTTGATAATTGCAGAATAATTCCCATAACAGCTGAGAAAATATATAAAATAAATGGCACGGAAACTACCGCAATGTATTTCGGAATTAATAATACATAATTTTTTACAGGTGAAGAATCAAAAAGTCCGTTCATATGCTGTTCACGTTCTCGCCACAGAAGTTCACCAGAATAAATCACTATCAAGATTAAACTTAACAGACGGAAGGCTGAGTTTATCATCATCATAACGGTGTAGGTTACTAATTTCGTGGGTGTAGAATAAATTTTTCCTGCTTGAGCTAAAAATACACCAACAATTATCAGACCGGCTAAAGTTATGGCTATGAATTGAGCATTTTTTATAATTCCTGAAATTTCCATTTTTGTAAATCTAAAAATTTGGTTTATGGATTGAGAAAAACTGAAATCTTTTTTAATCTTAGGAATTTCTATTCTTTTTATTTTTAGCTTTGCTTTTTGTAAAACTTCTTTATTTTTGGATTTCTTAGTTTTAGTAAAAAAGGAGAACGAAAAATTGAAATACGAAACAGTTAGAATCAAGAAACCAATTCCCAGCCAAATCAATCTGTTTAATAAAATCAGTCCATTGAAACCGATAAGGCGTGAGTTTTGTTCGGCAATTGTCCAGTATTTGGTTTGAATCATTGCAGTAGCAATACCAAACGGGTCCAAAAGAGCAGCCATAGTTTTGTACTCCAATTGTTCCATCAAACTCGAAGCTACGATATATACGGTAAAGAGCAAAATTCCACCGATATATACTGGTAACATTTTTCTTGTATAAATCACCAATGCAAAAAAGATGCTTCCGGCAAAGATCAAGTTCGGAATGACGGAGACAAAATACGGCATAATATAATATAACAAATGAAAACTTCCAAAATACTCTTTTGGAATCCACGGACTAATGCTTACAGCATACATTCCCAGAGCCATTGAAAAGAAGATTCCGGTTAGAATCACAACATTAGCAGTAAATCTTCCCATAAGATATGAGAATTTAGTAAGCGGTTTGGAAAAAAACAAAGCAAAAATCTTGTGCTCGTAATCCCGATAAAGGGAATTACCCATAAATGCTGCCACAATGAAGATTCCGAATAAACTCATTGAACTAATGATCATATTATTGAACATTGGGGAATTATACAACATTTTTTCACTGCCGATACCGAAATTAACATTAACTCCACTGAATAAACCAGTCGCTGCTCCTACGATTAAATATCCCAAAGTAAAAAAAATTGCTCCGTAAGTGTAGGTGGAAATTTTCGATAACCTGTATTTTATTTCAAAAGAAAATACTTCTTTAAACATTATTGCTCCTACAATTTAATTATTATTTTGCCACGGACTTTCACGGACAAAGAAAAATATATTTCACGCAGAGATCGCGGAGATGAAGAAACGCAGAGAACGCAGAGAGCACCAAAAAATTCTCCTCTTGAGAGGAGTACAGCTTTAGCTGGTAGGTGTGTTCTTACAATATTCAATTTCTTTGTTCTTGATTAATCCTAATCACCCCAAAATCCTATAAATCCTAATTCAGACATTTTTTTGTTTCTACAACCATTGAAAAGGCTAATATGAAAGAATTCCGCTGGTAGAAGCCATTTTCAAGGTTTTCCTTTTTCCATTTTTTTTCTGTATAAATCAGCGTTCATCAGCGGCTAATTCTTCGTATTTTTTTCTTTTGTCCGTGTAAGTCTGTGGCTAATTTTTTCCCAACTAATTTCCAGTCTGTTCTTCCGGGATTGCAGAGAAATAAACATCTTCCAAATTGGGTTGGATCTGTCTGAAACCATTACTGGGATCAGATTCGCTAAATATATGAATCTGCCGTTTTCCTATATAAAGTCGAGAAGAGATTACGTTGTATTTGCTTTTATACTCTTCCAATTGATGGTTTTCGATCAATTTACTCCAGATGTTTCCATTCAAATCTTCTATAGCTTCTAAGGGATTTTTGGTGAAAATAAGTTCACCTTTATTGATAATAGCCATATCCGAGCAAAGATCACTGACATCATCTACAATATGTGTAGAAAGAATAACAATTCGATTTTCACCAATCTCACTTAATAAATTATGAAAATGATGCCTTTCTTTAGGGTCAAGTCCTGCTGTGGGTTCATCTACAATAAGAAGTTCCGGATCACCAAGTAAAGCTTGAGCGATTCCAAGACGTTGCTTCATTCCGCCCGAAAAACCGCCCAGTTTCTTCTTTTTATGCTCCAACAAATGTACTCTTTCGAGCATTGCATTTACAATCTTTTTTCTCTCAGTGGATTTAGAAATTCCTTTTAATACAGCGAAGTGACTAAGCATATCATAAGCAATTACTTTGGGATAGAAATCAAATTCCTGCGGAAGAAAACCGAGAATTTCTCTTACTTTTTCTTTTTCGTTCAAAATATCCAGATCACCCATAAAAACTGTCCCTTCATCTGCATTTTGCAAAGTTGCCAGTGTTCTCATCAAAGTAGATTTTCCTGCTCCGTTTGGACCCAATAGACCGAACATTCCGCTGCTGATCGTCAAATTTATCTCCTTAAGAGCTTGCACTCCATTTGGATAAGTCTTAGATAAATTTTTTATTATTAGTTGTTTCATAGCTTTTTCTCCGTATTATTTAAAGATACAAAATCGTATTTATTACGCTTCTCTCTTTCTTGAACATCGAAAGATTTGTAGCAAACAGTGTGCCAAATGTAACTATTTTAAGAACTTACTTAGTTTAGTGAAGATATGAAAAGATTTAAAATTAGTTTTTTAATAAATATTATAAAAATGATAACTTCACTTAGAAAATATTTATCAAAAAAGATAAAAATGCTTGTCTCGTTCCCAATCCTCAGATTGAGAACGAGAGTAAAAACTCAAGATTCAATCCCGATTATTTCGGGAAATTACTCCGAAATTAGTAACTTTTCTGAAAAACTCCCAGTTTGATTGAACCATTTGAAGATCTAATTGAAAGGGTATTTTCCCCATTTCCCAAAACTCCTTTGAAATAATTATTACTCGTTGATTGTTTTGAAAAATCTAAATCTTCAATTCTAATTTTTGAATTGGATGTATTTGCAATAACTTTTGCATTTATGTTTTTATTTAGAAAAACTTTGATCTCTGAATTACTTGTAGAAACATCTGCATCAGAATTTATTTCATTAATTTCAGCGTAGATAACACCGTTTGAAGTAGAAATACTACTAATTTCTTTTACATCATTAAGTTCAATTTTTCCATTACTCGTATGAGCACTCACAATGCCGTATATTTCTGTAAGTTCAATTTTTCCATTGCTTGTTTTTGCTGTTATATTTCCATTCAAATTAGAAACATCAATTTTCCCATTACTTGTTTTAGATGAGACATTCCCAGTCATATTTTCAATATTTATCTTACCATTTCCTGTAATTGCTGTCACATTTCCATTCACATTTTTAAGATAGATGGCACCATTAGAAGTTATGATCTCACCAACCTTAGAATCAATAGGAATTTTTATCAAATAATTTACAGAAACATTTAGATTGTTTTCTTCTTCTATCGTTTTTATATTGCAAACATCACCACTTTTACTCCCGATTACCGAAATTTTTATTTTATCAAATTTGGATTCATCTTTGTTTGTAGAGAGTTCTGCATCAATATTTACGTAATTATCATCCCAAGGAACGATTTCTATTTTGCCATTATTGCTTTCAACATTCAATGTGAGATTACTTTTTCCTGAATATGTGAGATGAACTTCTCTTTTTATTCTATCATTGCTTCCTAAATCTACATTAATGCCAAAATTGGATGACTCACCAAAATTTACATTGAACATCTTAGAATTAATGTTTTTTTTATCTTCTTCATTGATAATATCTTTCACTACTTTCCCCGGATTTTTACTTACAGTTTTAATTGCCAATGATGCAATCTCTTTGATAGTGTATCCTAATAATTTACCCCAAAAATTCGTTAAATCTTCATCTTCACTTTCAGATTTCACAATAATTCCATTGGAAGAAATATTTACATTCTCATCATCACTTTTTACCAATATTTCATCATTGTTAATCAAAATGGTTTTATTCTTATCTTTTTCGGTAATCATTAAGCTATTCTCTTTGAATTCAATGTATTCCCCATCTTTAATATCAATTGTCAAATATTGTTTCCCAAAATGACAAACCCCCTGATCTTCAAAATAATAATCATACTCTACCTTTTCCGGTAATAAAATTTTTACTTTCATATTATTTGATGAAGATAAACTAAATACATTATTGAAATATGATGATTCAAGTTTATCGTTTTTATCATATTCAATTTTGATATAATCTTTTTTGTGAAATTTCATAGATTTTATGAATATATTATCGAATTGTAATTCAATTTTTTTTGAATCTATCTTAATTTTATCAGTTTTGCCGTATAAATTTGCAGACACAAATGCAATAAATAATATTAAAATTATTGCAAACACATTTTTTTGTTTGTTAATTCTCATCTTTACCTCCTTATCAGCTTAGATGAATTCTTTATAACTCGTTACGAAACATTTTGGAGTAATTCAACCGAATCGAATTTTGAATTGGCACAATCCAGCTTTTTGAAAGCGATTTCATCGCTTTACATTAACACGGTTAATGCACTCCAAAAATAATTATCCTTGTCATCCTGAGCAAAGTCGAAGAATTTTTTCAATATTCAATTTTTAATATAAAATATTAAATTTACTTGATCAAATTAAAAAATCTTTTCCAGCGTACTTCAGTTTTTTGACTCAATAATCCACGTTCTTTATTTATGTATTGATTGATAGTTTTTAGGGGTGGTTTTCCAAAAGAGATCGTAGTAAAAAATGGTTTCCCTGTAATATCTTTTCTCGGCAAAAATCCCCAAAAGCGGCTATCTTGGCTTACATCACGATTATCACCCATCACAAAATAATGTCCTTCGGGAACTACAACCGGACCAAAATTATCTCTTGAACCAACTATTTGTCCATCATATTCTCCAAAATATGAGTCATTAACTTTAGCTCTCTTATCCCATCTCAGTTTATTTTGCATTGTTTTGCCATAAGGATCAACATATTTTTCGTACCCTTTTTGAAATAATTCACCATTTACATATGCTTTTTTGTTTTTGAGTTCAATAGTATCACCCGGCATTCCAATCACACGTTTTACAACATTTTTCTTCTGATGCCATTTTAATGAAAGCTTAGTTTTGTTCCAAAATAAAGGTCCTAAAATTTTCATAAAATCTTCTTCCGGTTGAGGTCGGGAAGGATCATCAGGATAATTAAATATCACAATATCTTCTCGTTTGGGATCACTAAAAAAATAGGTTATCTTGTTTCCAACGAGGAAATCGCCTATTAAAAGCGTATTTTCCATTGATGAAGACGGAATTTTATACATCGAACCGAAAGTGAAATTTTTTATGAGAAAAGCTACTACAAAGCACCATAAAAGAGCTTCTGTCCACTCCTGAGCACTACTTTTTTTTCTTTTGATTACTTTTTCTTTTTTCTTGAACATTCTTTACCTCAATACTTTATTTTATATATTTTTTACCAAAAAAAGTTACTTAGTTTTTTTGTATATAAAATTTAAGCTATTTTCAATCTTCTGCGGTTTGAGCTTTCACTTTAATAAATAAATTTTTAAGCTTGTCAGTTCCATATATTGAAATTATAATTATCAAAAATACTATCGGAGCTATTAACCAACCTAAAATTCCACCATCCGGTGCATTGGAAACAAAAATTGCTGGTTCTGAAGAAGAATCGGTTACGATAAGATTAAACAAATTTTGGACAGCGTGCATTCCTAACACAATTTCCAATCTATTAGTTATAACTACTGTGATTCCCAAAATCATACCAATTATTACATAATAGAAAATAACTAAAATTTCAGAATGGGTTCCTGCGTGAAGAAGTCCAAAAATTAAAGAAGTGAGCACAATCGCTATTATGGGATATTTGAAGAAATAACCAAATGTTTGTAGCATAAATCCACGATGAAATAATTCTTCAAAGCCCGTTTGAAGTGGAATAATAAGTAGGGAAATCAATAATACCGGAAAATATGTCGCAGGATTAAAATTGAAACTAAATTCATTAGAATAACGAAAATAGGTTATTGTCTCTTGACCTAATCTCAATAATAAAAAAAGGAGAGCACCAAAAATTATTTTGTCCCAAGCAATTTTTGTTTTGGAATTGAATAATGAAATATAGTTTCTTTTATGAATTATTTTAACCGAGAAAAATAGGGCAATTAGAGAAAAAATAAATGGCAAGTTTAAGATAGTAGTGCTGGCATAAATATTCAAATTATTGGATATAAAATCTGAAATAGAATCCGGTTTTATCCCGTCATTCACCCATATTGCAATTAATCCAGTCAATATTATGCCTATAAGATGAAATATGCTTACCAAAAAAATTGTAAAAACAAAACGCCAAGTCTCTTTTTTCCCAAGTAAAGCATTGGCTATATATGAATTTTTCATCAGTTTATTTCCTCATCATTCATCATTCATCATTCATTATCTCAATCTATCTTAACTTCTCGATTATCGTAAATAAATGTAGCAGCCACAAAGAATACCGCACTTAATAGTATCTGATAAACTGTTTTCATATTAAAAAGAATCTCATTCCAACGATCTTTAAGCAAATAATTCAAGTCAATTTCACTAATTTCTGAGCCTGATATTGCCAAATTTTTCGTTTCCATTAAATTTGTTAATAAACCCAAAGGAGTAGGAATATGCCAATTAAAAATAGCATTAAGAATCAAAAACATAAATTGTAATGATACCAGAACAACTGTTCCTTTAAAGAATGCTTTATCTTTGAAAATTGCAGATGCAAAAAAAGTCATAGAACCCAATACCAATCCGGTTTTCATTATCACCACCAATGGTTGTAACATTCCGGTAAATGCTGCTCCAAAAACAAATTGTTTATGATATATCAAAACAGAATTCAGAACAATAAAATTGAAAATGGAAATTATGAATAAAACAGCCCAATTAGCAGCAGTTCCCATCATAAATTTTGAACCTACTCTTGCCCACAATGAAACCGGTTGAGAGCGGTGAAACAATTCATAGTTTTTCCTCATATCTTCATTCAAGGCACTTTGCATTATCAAAATTGTGATCAATAATGAGATAACTCCCGGTAACGCTACAATTCCCATATTACCAATATAATTTATAACTCCCGAAGGAAATGGAGGAAATTCAGAGAAACCGGAAATCGTTGCATCTTTATGAAAATATGCAATTGCAAGACTGATTAGCATTAAAAGATAAAAACCGGCTGTTACCCAAAATGGAATCAAGAGTGATTTCTTGTTAATTATCCAATCTTTTTTAAGAAGAATTTTAAATTTATTCATTGTGTCCTCCTACTTTCAGTAAAAACAGATCAGATAGAGAAGGTCGCAAATACTCTGCATCAGAAATTTCTACAGAGCTTTCCACAATTCCGCTTGCTTTCCCAAGTGAACTCATAATTAGCTTAGCATTGTTTAATTCTAATTCTTCCTTTCTGGATTGCTCAATTATTACTTGGGAATATTTTTGCTTCAATTCCTCAATATCCTCGTGAAGTACAATTTTTCCCTCATCAATAAAGATAATATCCTGCAAAATCTGCTCTACTTCTTCCACTTGATGAGTTGAAATGATTATGGTTTTGTCTTCATTGTAAAAATCTCCAAGAATTGTATTGAAAAACTCTTTCCTGAACACAATATCAAGTCCGAGAGTTGGCTCATCTAAAAGAAGAATATTAACATCCAGAGATAGTGTAATCAACAAATATAATTTTGTTTTCATCCCTTTCGATAATTTCCCAATTTTTCGTTTAAAAGGAAGATCACTCTGCTTGAGAAGCTTCATAGCAGTTTCTTCGTTCCAAGAATCATTCAAGCCGGAAACATAATCAATCGTTTGCTGAACTGTGAGCCGATCATCCAGACTACTTACATCAGGAATAAACGCAATATCACGATTGATGGTTCGATGTTTTTCATTCACAGGACGATCCATTATCTTGATATCACCATCATATTTCAGAAACCCAAGAATACAACGCAATAAAGTGGATTTTCCAGCTCCGTTTTTTCCTAATAAACCAATAATTCTTCCTTGAGGAATATTTAGATTTACTCCATCCAATGCTTTGAATTTTCCATAATATTTAGAGACGTTTGCAATTTCTAAATAATTCATTTTCCACCTCCATCTGAATAAAACTTATCCACAGCAATGTGAACTTCAGCTTTTTTTACACCGAGCGTTTTACCTTTTCTAATCGTTTTCTTCAATTCGACTTCCCGAAATTCTTTGATTTTTTGAAGTCGCAATTTTTCCTGAGCATCTCTTTCGACAAACATACCAATACCTCGTTTTTTAAATAAAAGACCTTCATTCATCAATTCGTTGAACGCATTTGAAATTGTCTGTGGGTTAAGCCTGTATTGTTGCGACAATGTCCTAATAGAAGGGATTGCCTTCTCTTCTGCCAATGAACCATTAATAATTGCATTTTCAATTTCCTCTTTAATCTGTAGATAAACTTCATAATTCCTCCTGTGCTACCAATCTGGTGTTATGGTTTTGTGGTACACTAAATATGTCAAGAAGTTTTTTGTTTTTTTTCAATTTTATTTATTCAAGGCAAAATTAACATTTAATTATTGACTGAAACAATATTAAAAAAAAAATGATAAAAAGTCAAAAAAAGAGGAAAAATGTCATATCTTGTTTTAGCAAGAAAATATAGACCGCAGAATTTTAGCGAAGTTTATGCTCAAGATCATATTACAAAAATTCTTAAAAATTCGATAGAATTAGATAGAATTGCCCAAGCTTATCTTTTTACCGGAACTCGGGGAGTTGGAAAAACCTCAATGGCAAGAATTTTTGCCAAAAGCCTAAATTGTTTAAAAAACGGACCCACAATCTCACCCTGTAACGAATGCGAAAACTGTATCTCAATCACCAAAGGAAATTCTACAGATGTGATAGAGATTGATGGAGCTTCCAATACAGGTGTTGATGATATCAGAGATTTGCAAAAGGAGTTGATGTATTCAACTTCTAATTCAATCTACAAAATTTATATTATTGATGAAGTTCATATGCTTTCCAAAAATGCTTTTAATGCTTTATTGAAAACCTTGGAAGAACCTCCTGACAAAGTGATATTTATTTTTGCAACTACTGAACCTCATAAAGTCTTACCTACAATTATTTCCCGTTGCCAAAGATTTGATTTTAAAAGAATTCCCATTGCTTCAATTGTGCAAAGATTAAAAACAATCAGTGAAGAAGAAAAAATTGAGATTGAAGAAGAAGCAATGTTCACAATTGCCAAAAAAGCTGATGGAAGTATGCGTGATGCACTTTCACTTATGGATCAGGTGTTAGCATATGGAAATGACAAAATTACTTTAGATGATATTTTACAGATTTTTGGAATTGTGCATTATGATGTTTATAATCAAATGGTGGAGACAATTGCTCACAAAAATCCTAAAAAAATGATAAATCTTCTCCATAATATATTGGATACCGGAACCGAAATTCAAGAATTTATTAATGGTTTACTTGATTATTTCCGCAATTTTTTGTTGTTAAAAGTTGATATAGAATTGAATGAAATTACTGCCGACCAATACAAAAAAATGATTCAAATCAGTTCAAGTTTTTCAGAAGAAGATATTCTCTACTTAATGTCACTTCTAATCAAAACCAAATCTGACATAAAATCGAGTAATAATCCAATTCTGCTCGCTGAAATGTCTTTTATTAAATTAACAAAATTTGCCCAAATCAATTCTTTGGAAGATATCATTCTTAATCTGGAAAATAAAACATTACCTGATAAACCAATTACAAAACCTGTAGCAGCTTCAAATTTTCAGAGAAAAGAAAATATCTTACATAGAAAAACAGAGATTGAAAAAAGGAAAATTGTTCGAGAAGTCATTGAGGATAAACCTGAAATCAAAACTTTAACAAAAGATATTTTGTTAGTAGATAAAGAACAGATAATACAAAAATTAGAAAAAGACAATATGTTCTTAAAAAGATATTTGAGTAGTTGTGTTTTGGATAGGGTAGAAAATAATAAAATATTTTTTATCGCTTCCAGTAAAATGCAATTTGAACGCTTAAAAGCAGAGAACAAAGTTATAAGTAACCTATTTTCAACTCATTACAATCTAAAAATTAGAATTAATTTCGAACTTGTTGAAGAAAGAAAAAAACTAATAAATAAAACCCTAACTCTCGAGGATCTCAAAAAAGAATCTACCAAAATAGCAAATTTTATTGAAATTCTCGATCCTAAAGCTGAAATCGTTACTGATTTTTATGTAAAATAATCACGAAGATAAAACTCTCGCAAAGTCGCTAAGACGCAAAAATATAAAAAAATACAGAAAGAAAAAGAAAAATTATGCAAAAAATGATAAAAAACTTTGCGGATATATTAGAAAAATTTGATTTTGAAAAAAAGAATCTAAAACGACTTTGGAATATTGATGAGCAAACAGCTCAATTAATATATTTTTTTACGTTAATCAAATCTCCCAATAATATTTTAGAGATTGGAACTTCAAATGGTTATTCAACATTTTGGTTATCTATTGCTTCAGATAAAACTACCGTACATACAATTGAAAGTGATAAAACACGTTTTGATTTGGCAAAAGAAAACCTAAAAGAATTTAAAAATATCATTCATTATTTTGGAAAAGCCGAAGATATTATTCCACAGATAGAAACAAAATTTGATCTTGTTTTTATTGATGCTTGTAAAGTTGATTATATTAATTATCTTAAACTTCTTATTACTAAATTAAATGAAAACGCTTTAATAATTACAGACAATGTAATTTCGCATAGTGATTCTATTAGAGAATTTAAGGAATTTATCAAGAATAATCCAAATTTCCTAACAATGACCTTAGCAATTGATAATGGTTTGGAAATTTCTATTTACAAAAAAGAATAAAAAGGGAGTTGATATGCCAAATCCGATTATAATTGGAATAGCTGGCGGAACAGGTTCCGGCAAAAGTACGATTGCAAACGCTATTCAAGCAGACATAAAAGATAATATCACAGTGATTACGCAGGATTCATACTATCGTTCATTTGATAAATTGACATTGGCAGAAAGAGATAAAGTTAATTTTGATCATCCAAAATCCTTTGATAACGAGCTATTGATCAATCATCTAAATATGATGAAAAATCTTCTTCCTATCGAAATGCCGATTTATAATTATGAAACTCATCTAAAAACAAAAGAAACAATCCTTAAAAAGCCATCCAAGATCATCATATTAGAAGGAATTCTCATTTTTGAAAATAAGAAATTGAGAGATTTGATGGATATAAAAATATTTGTCGATACAGATGCAGATATTAGAATTATTAGAAGAATCAAACGTGACTTGAAAGAACGTCATAGATCTCTGGAATCTGTAATTGAACAATATGAAAAAACAGTTCGCCCGATGCATATTGAATTTGTAGAGCCCAGTAAACGCTTTGCCGATGTGATCATACCGGAAGGTGGATTTAATAGAATTGCTATTGATATGGTTGTTACTAAAGTGAGAAGTATTTTAACAAGTAAAAAGTAGGATATTCATCCTTAATAAAAAAACCACAAATGAACACGAAATGATAAAAAAATAGGAGATAATTATGGAGTTAAATTTAGAAAAATTCAACAATCTTTTATCTGATTTAAGACAAGATAAATATTTGGAAGAAAATTTGCATCGAATTATTACAGAAATTGAAGAAGAAATTACTTTCCAAAGTTTGGGAATCTATCTCCACAGCCATTCTGAAAATATTTTTAGATTAAAAATTGGTAGAAATGTAAGCCATTCATTTTCAAAAAAAGTTACTTTCAAGGATGATTGTGAATTTATTCAGACACTTAGTGATCTCAAAGTGAAAAATCTTTATAATGATGATAAATTTCAATTTGAAAAAAAATATTCAAATTTGATAATAATTCCACTTCATAATAATAATATTTTGTTTGGATTTGTTTTTCTTGATAAAGCTAAAGGGAATTTCTCAAATAATGATATCATTAAAGCATGTATTTTGTCTTCCATTATCAGTTTAGGAATTAATTTAAATGAACTTAGAGATGAAGTATTCAACATGAAAATTTTAGATGATACCTTGCAGATTTATACTCATAAAGCATTCACTGATAGAAGCGAGTTTGTTTTTTCATCTATGTTTCGATATAATAAACCTTTAATTTTAACTGTTTTCAAGATAAATGCTTTTAATAAACTTAAAGGAACTTTTGGTAAAACAAAGATGAATGAAACTATGGCTGAAGTAGGTTCAATAATAAAGAAATTCCTCCGAACTACTGATCTGGCTGGAAAAATATACAAAGATACAGTAGCAATCTTAATGCCGGAAACAACAGTTGAAAAAGCAGAAATAGTAATAAGAAGAGTTGACAAATTGATCTGTGATCTGGAAGTGTTGAAAGGACAGAAATTGGGTTGGGGAATTGCCGCCTTGGATAAAAATATTGAAGACGTTCACCAATTATTACACAATGCGGAAGAAGCAAGTTTTGAAGCTATTAGGAAATATGATGATAATATAGCTGTTTACTGTGAAAAGAGAGGTTAATATGAAATTTAAATTAGCAGAATTCGACGACTTATTAAATGAAATTCACCAAGATGAAACATTGGAATACAATCTTGAAAAAATCGTTAAAGATATTGAAAAAGATATTGAATTTGAAAGTTTAGGAATTTTCATTACAAAAAATGATTCAAATAACTATTTCCCTTTCATTCATAGAAATTTACCTGATGATTTTGTATTGGAAAAAAATTCTAAAATGTTGGAAATGATCATACAAGAAAAGAGATTAGATTTTTTTGATTCAAAAAAATTTAAATTTGAACACGATTATAAGCATTTGATTATCCTACCAATTATCTACAAAGACCATTTTTTTGGTTTCCTCTCTCTGGATAGAAAAAATACTCAATTTAGTGATGAAGATATTCATAAACTTGAAATGTTCAAATCAATAATTGAAATGCAGATGCAGATTTGTAAACAAGGACTTGAACTTAAAAAAATCAAAAAAATTGATGATATTACTAAAGTTTATACTTTGCACTCCTTTCTTGATCAAGGAAACTTACTTCTTGCACAGACAAATCGGTATCATCGTTATCTCACTTTGATAGTAATGGGAATTGATGATTCTCAAAAATTGAAAGATAAGTTCGATCAGAAATATTATGATAACCTTCGGATGTTAGTAGCTAAAAAACTCAATGATGACCTCCGAGAGTCTGATTTAGTTGGTGTAGTTGACGAACAAAATTTTGCCATTCTTTTGCCTGAAACTCCCGTTTCTATAATTTATAAGGCTATTGAACGTCTTAATGATAGTATTTTGAGCATTCCTGAAATTGATGGTACTTTAGTGAGCTGGGGAATAGCTGGTAAAGATGAAAATATTGCCAAGATCAAACAATTGTTGTCTGAGGCTATGGAAGCAAAGGAAGAATCTGAATATAAAGATAATGATAAGATTACATTTTATCACTAAATTAGTATCCAACAAATAGACAAGATATAGTGGAGAACATGCTTAAGCTAGTCTTGCACAACAAGATTGTTTGTGACAAATTCACCCATTCATTTTTTTTCTTTACAGATTAACCTATCGCAAATAAAAAATGATTTTTAAAAATTAAGGATAAAAATGGAATTTCGTAGATTACGAACGAATAAAATATTTAATCAAATTATTCTTTACTCAATAATACTTCTGCTAGTGATTGTGATTGGAGCAATTAGTGTTCTTCTTTTTGAACAAAAACAATCTCATAGCATTAATAACTTCTTTGATGCCCTTTGGTGGGCTTTGGTAACAATCACAACTGTAGGTTATGGAGATATTGTTCCCACTACTTTTTGGGGTAGAATAATTGGAGTTATTTTTATATTATTAGGTTTTACTTTATTTTCAATTTTTACAGCGTTTATATCCAGTTCATTTATAGATAGTAGAATTAAGGAGAGAAAAGGTTTGAGTAAAATGAAAGAGAAAAATCATATTTTAATTTGCGGATGGAATAAAAGTCTAAATCAAATTCTGGACCATATTACTAAAGAAAAAGTAAGAAAACCTCCAACTATTGTATTGGTCAATGAATTAGACGAAGATTCTATTTCCACAATTTTGAACAATTACCCATCTCTCCAAATACGTTTCGTAAAAGGAGATTATACAAATCAGGAAGTATTGAACAGAGCAAATGTGGCTTTTGCCAAAAATATCATTCTACTTTATGATAGAAGTAAACCGAATTCTTCTCCTTCTGATGAACGAACCATCATTGCTACTCATAACATTATCTATTTGAAACTAAAAGGTAAAATCACTTTGCAATTGAAAGACAAAAAGTATCTTCCGAATGTACGTCGAGATCGAATCCAGAATGTTGTAATCTTCGATGAAGTTGGTGGAAATATGCTGGCAAATTCTACTTTTAATCCTGCTGTTCCTGATTTCATTCAAGAGATCTTAAAATTCAAAGATGGTATTGGTTTCAAAGAGATAGACATTCCTACAGATTTTATTAATAAAACATTTGCAGAGCTAGCATTATATTTCAAAGAGAAAGATAAGTATATTGTTTTGGGCATAGTATCTGAACAAATTGAATTTTCCATAGATAAAGTTCTCTCTGATGATTCTTCTTCAATTGATCAATTTATAAAACATCAATTTGAAATTTCCAGAAAAAAATTCAGCAAAGAAGAAACCAAAAGTCATATCAAAGTAAAACCGGATGATTCCTATATAATACAGGATACAGACAAAGCAATTGTTTTGTAAGGAATAAGTAATTATGAATATCGCTTTTTTAAAGAATGTAGATTTATTCAAAGAATTAACATCGGAAGAATTGAAATATTTCGCATCTAAAATGCACGTTGCTCATTTCAAAGAAACGGACACGATTATAAAAGAAAATGAAGATGGAGATAAAATGTTCATCCTCTTCAAAGGCGAAGTACAAATTTCTATAAAAATGACAATGATTGATGAACAAATAGAGATGGACAAAACCCTGATCACGCTACGTGACAAAGACTACAAGTTTTTCGGTGAAATCGGATTGCTCGATTCTCAAAAAAGAACAGCAACCGTGATTGCCAAGACAAATTGCACTCTTTATACGATAAATCGCAAAGTTTTCCTGCAAATGTGTAGCGAATATCCTAAAATAGGTGTAAAAATACTTTTGAGAATATCCGAAAAATTAGCTAAAACTGTAGAAAAAAACAATATAAATGTTCTAAAGTTGACCACAGCTTTGATCTATGCATTGAAATAATTTGTAAAATTTCTTAAGTATTCTTTGTGAGATTCTTTGGAAAGACAATAACAATCTACATTTGCTGAAATAGGAAATATTAACAACTTACCTTTATTAATCTTTTCTTCTCTGCGATCTCTGCATGAAATCTTCATTTTAATTTCTCTCGAAGTGTCTTTCTATCAATACCCAGAATCTTAGCTGCTTTTGTTTTATTTCCACCTACATTTTCCAAAACATTTCTTACATATTCCTTTTCAACTTCCGCAAGCGTTCTGGTAAATGATGATTTTCCGAATGCAGAAAAACGCATGATAGAAGGTAAGTCAGTTACCTCTATTTTATCACTGTCACTCATCACAATCAATCTTTGAATTACATTCTCAAGTTCTCGTACGTTTCCGGGCCAACGAAATTTTTTTAAAATATTTAGAGCTTTGTCATCTATCTTAGGAACAGATTTTCCCAGTTCAGGAGCATACTTCGAACAGAAATAATCTATTAATAGTAAAATATCTCCGTTTCTATCTCGCAATGGTGGAATATCCAAAGAGATAACGTTTAAACGATAATAGAGATCTTCCCGAAATTTTCCGGTTTCCACAAGATGATAAAGATCTTTATTGGTGGCAGCGAGAATTCTAACATCAACTTTCTGATTTTTCTTAGAACCAACCATATAAATCTCTTTTTCTTGAATTACTCGCAATAATTTTACTTGCATCAAAGTACTTGTTTCACCGATTTCATCCAGAAAAATAGTGCCACCATCTGCTGTCTGAAAAAAACCTGCTCTCGTTTCATTTGCTCCGGTAAAAGCTCCTTTTATGTAACCAAAGAGTTCACTTTCCAAAAGATTTTCAGGGATTGCACTACAATTTATCGGCACAAAAGGAGCTGAAGAACGTATGCTATTATAATGTATTGCTCTGGCAATTAATTCTTTTCCTGTACCACTTTCTCCTGTTATTAATACGGTTTTAATAATCTTTGAAGCCTTTTCAATTTCCCTGAAAACTTTACGTATTGCTGAAGATTCACCTATGATTCCGTATTTCTCATTAAAACTAAATATCTCTTCAGAACCAATTCTTTTCTTATTTTTCAATTTATCGAAAGCACGTTCAACTGCTTTGAAAAGGTCTTTATTTTTAAACGGCTTTGCAATATAATCATCAGCACCAATTTTTACAGCTTCAACTGCACTTTCAATAGTTGGATAACCGGTAATCACAATTACTTCTGAGTTTTTGTAATTTTCTCGAACATGTTTCACAAGGTCTAAACCGGAAATATGTGGCATTTTTAAATCGGTGATTATCAAATCTATTTCGGTATTTTCCAAAATTTTGATAGCAGAATTAACATTTGAAGCTGTAAGAACGGTATAACCTTCGTTTTTTAGATTTCTTTGAATAATTTCTCTGGTGTTTGTATTATCATCAACGGTTAAGATTTTTCCTTTGTTTTTCATCATATTATTCACCTTTTTGAATTGGAAATAGAATTTCGAATTTCGTTCCCAGACCTTCTTTACTCTCTACGTTTATTTTACTATTATGAGCTTCCACAATTCCATGAACAACTGCTAATCCCAAACCTGTTCCCTGCGAAACACCTTTTGTAGTAAAAAATGGAATAAAAATTTGTGATAGGTTTTCTTTATTCATTCCAGTTCCGTTATCTTCTACAATAAGAGAAAGATATGAAACATTGTTAATAGTTTGGATTATGATTTTGCCCCCAACAGGTAAAGCATAAATAGCATTAACTACGAGATTCACTAATATTTGATAAATTTGTGATGAATCGGCAATTATCAAAGGTAAATCTTCTTCTAAAATTTGAATAAGTTGAATATTATTTTTAGAGCATCGTGTTTCAAGAAAATAAAGTCCTTCTGAAATAACCTTATTTAAATCTACTGCTTCATTTTTAGGAGGAGTTTGGCGGGAAAATAGCATTAGTTTTTTAATAATTTCACCAGCATGCAAGGAGGAAGTGATTATGTGTTTTGTATCTTTTTTTACTTGCTCCGAAATTTGAGAATCTTTTTCTATAAGTTGAGCAAAACCAAGAATATGTGCTAATGGTTCATTCAGCTCATGAGCTACACCTGCAGCAAGTTGCCCAATTGTTGCCAATCTATCGGCATGTCTCAGTTGAGATTGGAGTTTCTCTTTCTCTTTTGTAGCATTTTTTTTCCCGATAATCACTGCAATTTCATTTGCAACTACTTTTATCAATTTCTTCTCTTCAAATAAAAAATAATGATCATCTTCCCATTCA
>JAIORE010000337.1 GCA_021108315.1 Candidatus Cloacimonadota bacterium | reverse complement strand
CTCATACTAAATTCAAAGCTGAGACTTATATTTTGACAAAAGATGAAGGTGGACGGCATAAACCATTTTTCACAGGTTATCGTCCTCAATTTTATTTCCGTACAACAGATGTGACTGGTTCAGTAACACTTCCCGAAGGGGTTGAAATGGTTATGCCGGGAGATAATGTAACTGTTAATGCAGAACTAATTACTCCTATTGCTATGGAAAAAGGGCTTCGTTATGCTATTCGTGAAGGTGGCAGAACAATCGGAGCTGGCGTTGTTAGCGAAATAATTGGATAAATCTGGAGGAATAGTGGCTAAAAAAGCTATTGAAAATAAAATTAGAATTAAATTAAAAGCTTATGATTTTAGATTACTTGATAAATCGGTAGCAGAAATTATCAAAAGCACAAAAAATACTGGAGCAAAAATTGTCGGTCCAATTCCATTGCCTACAGAACGTACTTTGTATACAGTATTAAAATCACCTCATGTGAACAAAAAAGCTCAAGAGCAATTTGAGATGCTGGTTCATAAAAGAGTTATTGATATTGTAGATCCTACTCCTCAAACAACCGGAGCCTTGAAAAAACTCAGTTTGCCGGCTGGAGTTCATGTAGAGATTAGGGCATAAAGGAGTAAGTGATGATAGGTTTAATCGGAAAAAAAATTGGAATGACTCAGGTTTTTGATAGTAGCGGAAAGGTAATTCCTGTTACAGTTATTAAAGCAGGACCTTGTAAAGTTATCACAAGAATGACCAAGGAAAAACATAATTATGATTCTGTTCAATTAGGCTTTGAAGAGATGAAAGAAAAGAATATGACAAAGGCTATGAAGGGTCATTTTAAAAAGCATAACAGTCCGAATTATAGATACTTGAAAGAATTCAGATTGAAACTTTATAAAGATATTGATGAAGGTGAAGTCTTTGATGTCTCAATGTTTATTGAAAATGAGATGCTCAAAATAACAGGAACTTCTAAAGGAAGAGGATTTGCCGGTGTGATGAAAAGACACGGTTTCCATGGCTTCAAAGCTTCTCATGGTGTTCATGAATCATATAGAGGACCTGGTTCTATCGGGCAGTGTGCTACGCCTTCTCGCGTGTTCAAAGGTAAGAAATTACCTGGTCACATGGGAGTTGATAAAGTCTCTGTGAAAAACTTGAGAGTGGTAAAAATTGATTTGGAAAAAAATCTGGTTATGGTTCAAGGAGCAATTCCGGGACATCGTAACAGTATTGTTTATTTGAGAAAAGAATTGTAATTGGAGATTGGATGTTAGAAGTCAAAAAATATACTATAGATGGAAAAGAAACCGGTACAATCACATTGCCGGAATCTTTATTCTCAGTAGAAACGAAAAATCCCACAGCTCTTTTTTATGAAGTGATTAATATGTACTTGGCAAATCAAAGGCAAGGTACGAGCAGTGTAAAAACCAGAGCGGAAGTAAAGGGTAGCGGTAGAAAATTGTTTCGACAAAAAGGTACCGGTAATGCCAGACCTGGAAATTTGAGAACACCTTTGCGAGTTGGTGGTGGTCAAGCTTTTGGTCCTAAACCAAAGAATTGGTATCGTCAAATTCCAAAAAAGAAAAAAAGATTAGCATTAAAATTAGCTTTAACTTCAAAAGCGAGAGACTTAGAAGTGGTTGTTGTAGAATCATTAAACTATGAAAAACCTGATACTAAGCGAGCAAGATTACTTATAGATAAGATTGCTGAAGGAAAAAGAAAAAAACTCATCTTGATAGATGGTAGTAACAAAAATATCATAAAATCTTTTACAAATCTTACTGATGTTAAAATGAATAGAGCAGATAGTACATTTGCTTATGAAGTACTAAATGCAAACTATTTGATTTTAACAGAAGATGCTCTATCAAAAATGCAGGAGGTATTTGTAAAATGAAACATCCAAGAGAGATTATTGTCGCTCCGATAGTTACAGAGAAATCAAATACATTGAATGCAACTCAGAATTGCTATACTTTTCGAGTAAGTGTAAATGCAAATAAGATTGAGATTAGAAAAGCTATCGAAACTATTTTTAACGTGAGTGTAGTAAGAGTGAATACTCTTTGTCAAAATGGTAAAGTGAAAAGAATGGGTAGATCTTCCGGGAAACGAGCTGATTGGAAAAAAGCAATTGTAAAACTCAAAGCCGGAGATAAAATAAGTGAGATTGAAGTATAATGGGAGATTTTAGATGGGTATAAAAAAATATAGACCAATTACTCCAACGTTGCGCTACAAAACCGGTTTTACTTTTGATGAAATTACTAAAACCAAACCTGAGAAATCTTTAACGGTTGCTTTACCCAAAAAAGCCGGTAGAAATAATCAGGGACGGATAACTTGTAGGCATCGAGGTGGTGGTCATAAACGTCATTATCGCATAATTGATTTTAAAAGAAACAAGATTGATATTCCGGCAAAAGTAGCAGCAATTGAATATGATCCGAATAGAAGTGCTAGAATAGCTTTATTGTTTTATGCTGATGGTGAAAAACGATATATATTAGCTCCATTGGGAATTGAAGTTGGTGACAAATTAATGTCAGGTAAAAATGCTGAGATTAGAACAGGTAACACTCTGCCAATGGATAATATTCCCCTCGGTTCTGTAATTCATAATATTGAATTTAAAGCCGGACGTGGTGGTCAATTAGCGAGAAGTGCCGGTACTTACGGTCAATTAATCGCTAAAGAAGGAAACTATGTGCACGTAAGAATGCCATCCAGTGATGTTCACATCATTCGTAAAGAGTGTTCGGCAACATTAGGAAGAGTAGGAAATACGGAACATAATGAACTTGTGCTTGGAAAAGCCGGTAGAAAACGTTGGATGGGAATAAGACCTACAGTTCGTGGAGTTGCTATGAATCCGGTAGATCATCCAATGGGCGGTGGTGAAGCAAAAACATCAGGTGGTGGACATCCTGTTTCTCCTTGGGGCGTTTTGGCTAAAGGTGGAAAAACTAGGAAAAAGCATAAATATTCTGATAAATATATAATAAAATCAAAGAAAAGAAAAGGGTAGGTTGAAATATGGCTCGTTCAATTAAAAAAGGACCTTTTGTAGATAATCATTTACAAAGAAAAGTCGATAAACTCAATGATGAAAATAAGAAACAAGTCATCAAAACTTGGTCCAGACGTTCAATGGTGACCCCAGATTTTATTGGACATACTTTCGCTGTTCATAACGGTAAAAAGTTTGTTCCAGTTTATATTTCAGAAAATATGGTTGGTCATAAATTAGGAGAATTTTCTCCAACGCGCACATTCCGCGGTCACAAAGATAAAACTAAAAAGTAATAACTAAAGCGTAGTAGGGAGTTATAGTAATGGAAGCAATAGCTAGAGTTAGAAATTTAAGGGGCTCAGCACGAAAAGCAAGATTAGTATTGGATCTAATCCGTGGCAGATCTGTAAACGAAGCTCAGAAAATATTAGCATTTTCAACAAAAAGAGCTTCTATCCAAATAGCAAAGTTTGTAAAATCTGCTGTCGCTAATGCTACTGTGAAAGAAGCAAGAATTGATATAGATTCATTATTTATTAATGAAGCTTTTGCAGATGACGGTCCAATCATGAAAAGACAAAGAACCAGAGCTCAAGGTCGAGCAACAGTCATCCGACGCAGAACATGTCACATCACGATTGGTATAAAAGATGTGGAACAAGGAGGTGATCTTGGGTCAAAAAGTTAACCCAATCGGGTACAGAATCGGCATCAACAAAAAATGCGATTCAACTTGGTTTGCAACAGGTGAAGATTATATCAATAATTTTCATGAAGACCTTAAAATAAAGAAATATTTAAGGAAACGTTTAGAATCGGCAATGCTCTCAAAAACTACTGTTCAAAGAAAGACAAAATCTGTCACTTTAGATATTCATACAGCAAGACCGGGACAGGTAATTGGTAGAAAAGGTGTTGAGATTGAACGATTGAGAAATGAATTGACAATACTGGTGAATAAAAACAGACAGTCCAAACTTAATGTGTTTGTGAATGTGCAAGAGATAAAAGATTCGTGGTTAGATTCCTCGCTTGTCGGACAAGAAATAGGAAGACAAATCAAACAACGAGTTTCTTTTCGTAGAGCAATGAAATTTGCAATTCGCAATGCAATGAGAAGTGGTGCACAAGGGATAAAAGTTCAATGTGCAGGTCGTCTCGGTGGAGCAGAAATGGCAAGAACCGAACGCTACCAGGAAGGAAGAACACCTCTTCATACACTTAGAGCTGATATTGATTATCGTTTAACAGAAGTTAATACTGTTTACGGGATCATTGGTATTAAGATATGGATATACAAAGGTGATATACTGAACTAAGGAGATTTTCTAATGTTAGCACCCAGAAAAGTAAAATTTAGAAAGCAGCAAAAAGGTCGTCGTAGAGGGTTAGCGTATCGCGGAAGTACTTTAAACTTCGGTGATTACGGGATAATTGCTTTAGATGCAGCTTGGCTTACAAGTAGACAAATCGAAGCATCCCGTGTGGCAATTTCCAGAGCGATGAAAAGATCAGGGAAAATGTGGATTAGAATTTTTCCGCATAAACCGGTAACTTCAAAACCTGCTGAAACTAGAATGGGAAAAGGAAAAGGCGCACCGGATCATTGGGTTGCAGTGGTAAAACCCGGTAGAATTATGTTTGAATTCGAAGGTGTAGATACAGAAACAGCTAAAAAAGCTGCAAGACTAGTGGGTCATAAATTACCGATTAAATGTAAATTGATCGCACGAGAAGGAATTGAAATATGAAAATGAGTGAACTTCGGGAATTAACAAATTCTGAACTTAATCAAAAATCAGAGGATATCAAGGAAGAACTTTTCAATCTTCGTTTTCAAAAAGCGATGAACCGTTTAGAAAATCCGATGAGAATGCCTCTCTTAAAAAAAGATATTGCTCGTATCAATACTTTATTGACTGAACGACAAAATAGTACAGACAAATAAGAGGTGATGAAGATGCAAAATAAGAAAGTTACAAAAACAGGCACTGTCGTTAGTGATAAAATGGATAAGACAATTGTAGTGAATGTGGAACGGCAATATAAACATCCTCTGTATAAGAAGATCGTTAGGAAACATAAGAAATTTCAATCACATGATGAAAATAACGATTGCAAAATCGGAGATGTAGTTCTAATTGAAGAATGTCGTCCTCTCAGTAAGAACAAGCGATGGACACTTTCAAAAATTATAGAAAGAAGTAAATAGGGAGTCGGGAATGATTCAAACACAAACAATATTGACGGTAGCAGATAATTCCGGCGCCAAAAAAGCAATGTGTATCAAAGTACTTGGTGGTTCAAAACGGAAATATGCTAGCTTAGGTGATGTAATTGTTGTGGCAATAAAATCCGCTGTTCCAAATAGCAAAATTAAAAAAGGGACAGTTCAGAAGGGTGTAATAGTTCGAACTCACAAAGAAGTTCGAAGAAAAGACGGTTCATATATTCGTTTTCAGGATAATGCCTTGGTAATTATTGACGATAGGGGAGAACCTGTCGCTACTCGTATTTTTGGTCCGGTGGCAAGAGAATTAAGGGAACATCAGTATATGAAAATAGTTTCATTAGCCCCTGAGGTTCTTTAGGAGAAAAAATGAAGAAAAAAACTATCAATACGAAAGGAATGAATATAAAGAAAGGTGATACTGTTGTGGTTATCTCTGGTAAATACAGAAATATAAAGGGTAAAGTTCTCAAAGCATTTCCTAAAAAAGAGAGAGTAATTGTCGAAAAAGTTAATTTCATAAAAAGACATACTAAACCTTCTCAACAGAATCAGCAAGGTGGAATCATTGAAAAAGAAGCCACAATCCATGTATCAAATGTGAAACTTTTCAATGACAAAATTGGTGAAGTAACACGCGCAGTTTATAAAATAGCCGGTGATAACAGAATTCGTGTCTGTAAAAAAACCGGTGATGAAATCTAATATAAGGAGTATGGAATGAACAGATTACAAGAACGTTATAAAGACATTGCAGTTCCTGCTTTGACAAAACATTTTGATTTTAAAAACGTAAATCAGGTTCCAAAATTAGAGAAAATATCTGTTAATATGGGAGTTGGTGCTGCTACTCAAAACAAGGCGTTGTTGGATTTTGCTGTAAAAGATCTTACTATGATTACAGGACGAAAACCAATAATTACTAAAGCAAAAAAATCAATCTCGAATTTCAAATTACGTGAAGGAATGCCAATTGGTTGTAAAGTGACTTTGCGTGGTGAAATTATGTATGAATTTCTTGATCGCCTCATTGGAATAGTAATTCCACGTATCCGTGACTTTCGTGGTGTATCGGGTAAATCATTTGACGGAAGAGGGAATTATTCAATGGGAATTAAGGAACAAACCGTTTTTTCTGAAATTGATTTTGATAAAATTGATACTGTACGTGGTTTGGATATTACGATAGTAACAACTGCAAGAGATGATGAAGAAGGAAGACAACTTCTTCAACAATTGGGTATGCCTTTTAAGAAGAATGTAAGTAAGGAGTAATCTTGGCAAAAAAATCATGGGAAGTAAAACAGAGAAGAGAACCTAAATTTTCAGCAAGAAAATATTCTCGCTGTAAAATTTGTGGGCGTTCTCGTGCGTATATGAGAGATTTTGGAATATGTCGTCTTTGTTTCAGAAAATTAGCTTCTGAAGGACAGATTCCGGGAATCAAAAAAGCAAGTTGGTAAAAAGGAGAAAAAATGAGTGTAACTGATCCGATCGCTGATGCAATCACTAAAATCAGGAATGCATATCGGGCAGATCATAAATCTGTTACTGTTAATCACAGTAATATAACAGAAGCTGTTATTAAAATTCTTGCAGAAGAAAACTTTATTAATAGCTACGTAACGGTTGAGAGAAATCCGGTCAAAAAGATTTACAGGAAACAGATATTTATGAATCTACGCTATACAAATAGTGGAGATCCTGTAATGGTCAATATTCAAAGAATAAGTAGACCGGGATTGAGAATTTATGTTAATTCAAAAAATATTCCATCGGTGTATAACAATACCGGTTGTGCAATTTTATCCACAAATCGCGGTGTAATGACCGATAGAGATGCCAGAAAACAAAAAGTTGGCGGCGAATATGTGTGTAAAGTGTGGTAACAGGAGGTAAAGGTGTCTAGAATAGGTAAAACTCCCGTAATACTTCCAACTGGTGTAAATGTTAATATTGCGGATAATAAAGTAGTCGTAAAAGGAAAATTAGGTGAATTGAATTATACTTTACCTACTGGTATAAGTATTTCTCAAAATGAAAACTTATTAATTTTAGAAAGAGAAGATGATACCCGTACTCAAAAAGCTTTTCATGGTTTATCCCGTGCATTAGTTAATAATATGGTAATTGGTGTATCAACCGGATACGAAAAAGTTCTTCAAGTAATCGGGACAGGATATTCTGCTGAGAAAGTTGGGAAATGGTTAAGACTGAATTTAGGATTTTCTCATGATATCTTATTAGAAGTTCCTGCTGAATTATCAGCTGAAGCAACTACTATTCCGAGAAGAGAGCAGGGAAAACTTGGTGTACAAGCTGTTATTCGTATCAAGGGAATCAGTAAAGAAGATGTTGGAAAATTTTCAGCAGAAATCAGAAAATGTCGTCCACCGGAAAATTACAAAGGTAAAGGCATCAGGTACGAAGGTGAGTACGTTCAAATCAAAGCTGGAAAAGCCGGCGCGAAGTAGGTAAGAGGAAACTATGAAGAATTTAACAAAAACATTACATCGTTACCAGGCAAGAGAGCGTCGTAAAAAAGCGATTCGCAAAAAAATATTTGGAACAGCGGAAGCTCCAAGATTAATTGTTTTCAGAAGTTTGAAACATATCTATGGTCAGATAATTGATGATAATATTGGTAAAACATTAACTGCTGCTTCAACTAAAACAAAAGATCTTAATCTTGATGGGATTACAAAGAAACAAGAACAGAGTTTTCAAGTAGGTCTTATACTTGGTAAGCAAGCGATAAAATTGGGAATTAAAAAAATTACTTTTGATCGTGGTGGATACTTATATCATGGTCGAGTAAAAGCATTAGCAGACGGCGTTCGTAAAGCCGGTGTGGAATTCTAAGGGAGGTATGGAATGAGACAAAAAAATAAACCTCAATACGAGCCACTATTTGCAGTGGAAAAATTAATTGATACAAATAGAGTTGCAAAAGTTGTAAAAGGCGGTAGAAACTTTAGTTTCAATGCAACTGCTGTTGTAGGAGATAAACAAGGTAGAATCGGAGTAGGAACCGGAAAAGCTAATGAGATAGTTTATGCTATCAAAAAAGCCAAAGAAAAAGCCGGAAGAGCAATGTTTAATGTCCCGATCGTGAAGGGAACAATTCCACACGAAATTATTGGACGTTTTGGAGCAAGTAAGATCATGTTAAGACCTGCTTCTCCCGGTACTGGCGTAATCGCCGGTGGACCTGCTCGAGCAATATTAGAAGCTGCGGGAATTGAAAACATTCTCACAAAATCTTTAGGCTCAAATACTCCAGCGAATGTGGTAAAAGCTACTATAAACGGTCTTAAAGCATTGAGAACAATTAGTCAAGTAGCAAGATTAAGAAACAAGACAATTGCTGAACTTACTGGTCAGGAACCGATTCAAGAGCCAATTGAGGAGCAACAAGATGAAGCTTAAAATAACTCAAATAAGAAGCACAATACATCGGAAAGAAGACCAAAAAAGAACAATGTTGGCACTTGGCTTGAAGAGAATTGGCAAAACAAAAACCCATGATGACAATGCCGTTATCAGAGGAATGGTAAACAAAGTGATTCATCTTCTCAAAGTAGAAGAGATAGAAGAATAGGACATATTCAAGGAGATTTAAATGCAATTGCATAATATGAAGCGTCCAAAGATAAAGAAACATAAAAAACGTCTTGGAAAAGGACAAGGATCCGGATTTGGTAAAACAGGCGGAAGAGGAATGAATGGTCAGAAATCTCGTTCCGGTGGAAATATTCCAGCTTGGTTTGAAGGTGGGCAGATGCCACTGCAAAGAAGAGTACCAAAACGTGGATTTACTAATATTTTCAGAAAAGATTTCAGGATAGTAAACCTTGATAAATTGGTTGAAGTTAATGAAGTTGAATTTGATATTTTGAAATTAGAAGAATTAAATTTGATACGCAAATCCCGTGCTAAAGAAAAAGCACCTGTAAAAATATTAGCAGGTGTAGCTGAGAATTTTGATAAAAAGTTAGTGATCAAAGCTAATGCATTCTCCAAAACTGCAAAAAAAATTATCGAAAAAAGCGGTGGAATTGCGGAGGTAGTGTAAAGTGTTAGAAAGCATTGGTAACATTTTCAAAATCCCAGATCTTAAGAAAAAAATCATAATTACAGCTTTCATTCTAATTATTTACAGATTAGGAAGCTTTATTCCGGTTCCGGGAATTGATTCAAATATTCTTAAAGAATTTTTGCAACGAGCATCATCCGGTGGTGGTAATTTATTAGGTCTAATGGATCTATTTAATGGTGGAAACCTCCAAAGAGCATCAGTATTTGCTCTCGGGATTATGCCATATATTACCACTTCGATTGTTATTCAGCTTTTGGGCGGTGTTTTACCATTTTTTGAACGCTTGAAAAAAGAGGGTGCAGAAGGGCAAAAAAAAATCAATCAATATACACGTTATGGTACTGTAGTTGTTGCAGCTTTTAATGCAATTGGTATTAGTTTATTCTTGCAAAGTTTGGAAGTTGGAGGACGTCTCGCTGTTCCTAATCCAGGATTTTTGTTCATTTTCACAACAATGATTACTATGATATCAGGTACTATGTTTATTATGTGGCTTGGTGAGCAAATCACTGAGCATGGAATTGGTAATGGAATTTCACTGATTATTTTTGCAGGTATTATTTCACGTTATCCTGCTGGTTTCTTGCAGATGTTCCAGATGGTTAAAACAGGTGCAATGGGGCTTCCGATAGCTTTTTTAGTTATTATCGTGATGGTTGCAGTAACCTATTTTGTTGTTTTGGTAACAGAAGGGGTTCGGAAAATACCTGTTCAATATGCAAAACGTGTTATCGGTAGAAAAATATATGGTGGACAAAGTACTTATATTCCATTAAAAGTAAACACGGCTGGTGTTATTCCGATTATTTTTGCTCAATCTATTCTTATGTTTCCAACAACAATAGCTACATTTTTCAAAGATAGTCCAATAATGGATACAGTGGTTCGTTTTTTATCACCAGGTAATGCGGTATATACAATTCTATATATGGGATTGATCATCTTTTTTGCTTATTTCTATACAGCAATGGTTTTAAATCCGGTAGAAATGGCAGAAAATATGAAAAAATATGGTGGTTTCATTCCTGGTAGAAAACCTGGTAAAAAGACATCAGATTATATCAACACGGTTTTGGTCAGGATTACTCTTCCAGGAGCATTTTTCTTTTCTCTTGTAGCAGTTTTACCCGATTTTATGCGCGTATGGACAAATATCCCATTTTATTTTGGTGGAACCGGTATTATCATTATTGTTGGTGTGGCTTTAGATACACTTCAGCAAATAGAATCTCACTTGGTAATGCGACATTATGAAGGCTTTATGAAAAAGGGAAAACTTCGCGGTAGAAGAGGATAATCAAAGTTTATTATGATTCATATAAAAAGTGCTGACGGAATTAAAAAAATGAGAGAAAGTAATAGAATAATTGCTGTTCTTTTTGAAAAATTACGTGAGTATGTTAAACCGGGGATCTCAACTTGGGAACTGGCTGTAATTGCAGAAGATTTTATTCGTTCAGAAGGAGCATCACCGTCTTTTAAGGGTTATACTGTATCAGGACTTTCTCCATTTCCCGGAGCTATCTGTAGTTCTGTAAATTCTTGTATCGTTCATGGTATTCCTTCTAAAAGAACTATACTTAAAGAAGGTGATATCATAGGAATTGATGTAGGAACTTTAAAAAACGGCTATCATGGAGATGCAGCGTTTACTTACAATGTGGGTAAAATTTCAAAAGAAGCTTCCGATTTAATGGATATTACAAAAAAAGCTTTGGAGATTGGAATTTCGAAGGCAGTTGCAGGATCCCGAGTTGGTGATATTTCTTATGCTATCGGTTCATTTGTAAAAAGCAAAGGATATTATGTGGCAGATAATCTCACAGGTCATGGTATCGGAAGAGAATTGCATGAAGATCCGATGATTCCTAATTCAGGAACAAAAGGTAAAGGTGCCAGACTCAAAAAAGGTATGACTCTCGCGATTGAACCTATGGTAAATATTGGAACAAACAGGGTTTATGAAAAAGGTTGGGAATTTTTTGTGCAAGACAAATCACTTTCTGCACATTATGAGCATACAATCTTGATCACAGATGGTGAACCCGAAAAATTAAGTGAATTAAGAGTATAAAATAAAGGTATTTGATAATGGCAAAAGAAGGCGTAATTGAAGTTGAAGGTATTGTAAAAGAAGCATTACCAAATACAAAATTCAAAGTAGAATTGGAAAATGGGCATGAAATATTGGCTCATAGTTCAGGAAAAATGCGAATGCACTATATTAGAATTCTTCCGGGAGACAAAGTAAAAGTAGAATTATCTCCTTATGACTTAACTCGCGGCAGAATAGTTTATCGCTATAAATAGGAGAAATAATGAAGGTACGCGCATCAGTAAAAAAAATGTGTAAAGATTGTCAGATTATTAAAAGACATGGTGTGGTTAGAGTGATTTGCTCTGCCAATCCAAAACATAAACAAAGACAAGGATAAAACCAAAAGGAGGTATGATTGGCTCATATTGCAGGTGTTGATTTACCAAAAGATAAGAGAGTAATTATTGGTCTTACTTATATTTTTGGTATCGGAAATTCAAAGTCAAGAGAAATTCTTGAAAAACTAAAAGTAGATGAAAATACATACGTGAAAGATCTTAATACAGAACAAGAAAAAGCGATAAGAGAACTTGTGCAAAATGACTATATGGTCGAAGGTGAACTAAGAACGAAAGTTGCAATGGATATCAAGAGACTCATGGAAATCGGAAGTTATCGTGGCAATAGACACAAAAGAGGTTTACCTTGCCGTGGTCAAAGAACTCATACGAATGCCAAAACAAGACGCGGAAGACGTGGCTCTTCAATGAAGAAGAGATAATAAAAGGGAGTAAAAGTGGCAAAGAAAGTTGTAAGAAAAACAAAAAAGAAACGCATAAGACTCTCGTTTAATGAGGGAATCGTAAATATTCATGCAAGTATTAATAATACTATCGTATCTCTTGCTGATAAATCCGGAAATATACTTACTTGGTCTAGCGGTGGTAAAATAGGTTACAAAGGTAGTAAAAAAAGTACGCCGTTTGCTGCTCAGTTAGCATCGGAAGAGATAGCAAAAGCAGCATTGGAAATGGGGATTAGTAAAGTACAAGTTATTGTAACAGGACCCGGAAGCGGAAGAGAAGGTGCAATTCGATCACTTGATGCAAATGGTCTTAGAATAACGATGATAAAGGATATTACTCCCATTCCCCACAATGGATGTCGTCCAAGAAAAACAAGAAGAATATAAGGAATTAATATGGCAAGATATACAGGACCTAAAGCAAAAATATGCAGAAGATTTGGTGAGAATATCATGGGAAGTCCTAAGTATGATAAAATTCTTGAAAAAAGAAATTATCGACCAGGGCAACATGGTCAAGCGATGCGAAGAAAAGTATCAGATTATTCTATTCATCTCACAGAAAAACAGAAATTAAGATATACTTATGGCGTTCTGGAAAGACAATTTAGAAATTATTTCCAAAAAGCTGATAAAATGCAAGGAAAAACAGGTGATAACCTCTTAGAATTATTAGAAAGAAGACTTGATAATATAGTTTATCGTATGGGTTTTGCTAGAACTAGAATGCAAGCAAGACAGTTTATCAATCATGGTCACTTCATAGTAAATGGCAGAAAAGTAAATATTCCTTCATTTATCGTAAATATTGATGATGTAGTTGTTGTAAAAGATAAAAGTAAAAAATTATCAATAATACAAGAAGCTATTGATGCAAACAGAGGATCACAATACGAATGGTTAGAAGTGAATTCAGATGAATTTACTGGGAAAGTATTACAAATTCCTACGAGAGAGCAGATTCCAATTATTATTGATGAACGTTTGATAGTTGAATACTATTCAAAATAGGAGATGATCTATGAAATTTATTGAACCTTTACAATTGCCCAACAAAGTAAAGATTATTGATGAAGTAACTTATACACAAAAATTTGGTAAATTTGAGATTGGTCCTTTAGAATCAGGTTATGGAACAACTATTGGAAATACTTTACGCCGTGTACTGTTATCGTCTATTCAAGGGGCAGCTGTTCGGTTTGTGAAAATAGAAGGATTGCATCATGAATACATTTCTATTCCAGGAACAGATTCCGATTATATAGATGTAATATTACGAATAAAAAAAATAATATTCAAATCCGATACAATCAACGAAGTAAAATTAACTTTGGAACATAAAGGAATTGGTAGGGTAACAGCTGCTGATATTGTAGAAACTGCTGATATCAAAGTTGTAAATAAAGATCTATATCTATTTGATATTACAGAAGATATTGATTTTACTATGGAGCTTTGGGTTGGAAGCGGAAGAGGATTTGTTCCCTCTGAAAAACATGAAAAAAGTGAAGACAAAAGTATCGGAGTTATCCCAATTGATTCTATTTATTCTCCTATAACAAAAGTGAATTTCTTTGTAGAAGACCAACGGGTTGGAGAAAAAATAAATTTTGATAAATTAATAATTGAAGTCAATACAGATGGTAGCATTGATCCTAAAGATTCATTATATTTATCTGCAAAACTGCTTCGTGACCTTTATGATACGATCGTACTTTTTGAAAATGAACCTGAATATATCGAAGAAATTGAGATGGATCCAGAATTGGAAAGTATGGAAAAACTTTTGGGAACAAATGTAAATGAATTGGAACTTTCTGTTCGTTGTAGTAATTGTCTTTCAGCTGCAAAAATTGAAACAATCGGCGAGCTGGTAGGGAAATCTGAAAATGAGATGTTAAAATATCGTAATTTCGGTAAAAAATCTTTGGAAGAGATAAATGCGTTACTTGAAAAATATGATATGCATTTGGCAATGAATATTAAAGAAATATACTCAAAAATTGAAGAAGCAAGAAATAAAGTATTAATAACAAAGTAAGGTGATAATATGAGACATAGAGTAAAAGGACGAAAATTTGGAAGACCTAAAGGACATCGTGATTTGATGTTGAAAAATCTGGTTGTTTCTCTTATTGATCATGGAAGAATTAGCACAACAATTGCAAAAGCAAAAGAGATTCGCAGTTTGACCGAAAGAGTGATCACATACGGTAAAAGGGGAACAGTACATCATCGTAGATTGGCATTCAAGATACTAAATAATAAAGACTTAGTAAAAAAAGTTTTTGATGAAATAGCTCCAAAATTCGTAAATATCAATGGTGGATATACAAGAGTTCTCAAAAACGGTTTCAGACATGGAGATTGTGCTCCAATGTCCATAATTGAGATTGTTGAAGGAGTAAAATCTTCTTCACAAGAGCATATAAAAGCTAAAGATTTATCTTGATTTTATAACAATTCTTTTGAAAAAAGCTGCAATATTTTTGCAGCTTTTTTTGTTAAAAAAAGAATTTGTCTTAACCACGGATTAGATGGATTGCACGGATTTTTCATTTGTCGGAACTATGATTCATTTGATTTACGGATTACCCTGATTTTGGTAGTAGCATTCTTATTGCTTAAAAAAAAATCAAAGCTTATCATTTAATCATAAAAATCAGAATTCAGACTATTTTTCTTAACCGGTCTCACTATGAAAATATGGACGCAGAGCGTCAGAGAATGTATTCCCACGTCCCGAATGCTTTCGGGAGAAACAAGAAGTATAAATTACAGGTTTCAAATGAAAAGAACAATTATTATTTTATTACTAATCACAGGAGGTCTTTGGTTTATGTGTACAAATTTAAATGCTCAAAAGGGTTACAAAATTCCAGAAGAAGATATTTTAGACATTTATAATATCCCACCGTTTCCCTTTATTCGCTCAATTCCATTTGATTCTATTGCCTTGGAATTTACTTATGAACGTAATATGAGATTATCTCAATTGGTAAAGCCAACCGTGAAATTAGCAGGAAAGGAGATTATTAAGAACTTGAATGGAAGTCTGAATAGTTATCCTGAAACATCTTTAAAAATCAGAAATCTAAAAACTGAAAAAATTGTCCAAGTTGATCTTCCCGATAAAATAAAAATCAGAAAATATGAACTTTCTTTTGATAATCAGAAAATTGCAATCAGCTATGATACGGAAAAAGGAATAAAACTTTTAGTTGTTGAAATTAGTACATCAAAAGTAATCAAATTTAATTCTTTTTTGATTAATGATGCCTTTGGTAAGGGTGGTTTTCAATGGCTGATTGATAATAAAACAATCTTAGTAAATAGTGTTCCACAAAATAGGGGAAATGAACCATTAAAACCTTTGATACCGGATTCACCGATTATTGAGGAAACCGAAGCAAAGTTCAGTCAATTGCGAACATATCAAAACCTGCTTACCGATAAACATGATGAAGATCTTTTTAGATATTATTTCACTTCTCAACCTCTGTTTTTAGATACAAAGACATCAAAAACGAAAAAATTTGGAAATCCTGCAATCTATTCTGATATATCTTCTTCTCCTGATTCTAAGTATTACCTTGTTACTAAGATTAATGAACCATTTTCTAACCAAGTTCCCTATTATTATTTTCCTAAATCTTTTGAAATATTAGATAAAACCGGAACAAAAATTAAAACATTTTATGAAAGACCATTACAGGATCAAATTCCAATTGGAGGAACATATCAAGGAGCGAGATATATACAGTGGCAACCTCTTAAAAAAGCAACTCTTGTTTGGGTAGAAGCACTTGATAAAGGTGATCCGAAAGAAAATGTTCCATACCGAGATAAAATTGTGAGAAGTATTTTTCCATTTTCAGAAATAGAGGAAATTATCAAAATTGAAAACAGATTTTCAGGAATTGATTGGTCAGAAGAGGAAGGTGAGATGATTTTTCACGAATACGACCGTGATAAATTGTGGAGTAAAAGCTGGATTTATTGGATCAATTCTAAAGAACGAAATATCATAAATGATATTAGTATTAATGATGAATACAACGATTCCGGAAATATTGTGAAGAAAAAATCTAAAAGTGGTAATAACTTGTATGTTAAACAAGATGACTGTATTTTTTTTATAAATAACAATGGCTCAACTCCCGAAGGTAATTTTCCTTATCTTGCAAAATATAATTATAAAACAAATGAAAAAGATATCTTATTCCGCTCAGAAAAAGATAATTATGAAAGGGTAAGAGGTTTTACTAATAAAAATTATAGTGAAATATTATTTGCGAGTGAAGATAAAAAAACACCAACTAATTATTTTTTATTGAATCTTGATAATCAGAAAAGAGAGCAGATTACCAATTTTAATAATCCTTATCCTGAAATTACAAATTTTAGGAAAGAATTGATCAATTACAAAAGGGATGATGGTATTTCATTATCAGGAACACTTTATTTACCTCATGATTATCAAAAAGGAACACGTTTACCACTTATTCTACACGCTTATCCTGATGAATATACAGATTCTTCTACAGCAGGTCAAATAACTTCTACTCCAAATCGTTTTATATATTTTTCTGGGACTACTATAAAGTATTTTGTACTGAAAGGTTTTGCTGTATTAACAAATGCTTCGATTCCTATTGTTGGTGATCCTGAAACAGTAAATGAAACTTTTATTGATCAGACAATTTCCAGTGTGAAAGCTGCTATAGATTATTTAGATGAAAAAGAGATAATTGACTCAAAGCGAGTAGGTATTACCGGACATAGCTATGGAGCATTTATGGTAGCGAATGTTCTTGCTCATAGCGATCTCTGTACCGCTGGAATTGCGAAAAGCGGAGCATACAACAGAACTCTTACTCCATTTGGTTTTCAAAGTGAACGACGAACTTTGTGGAAAGCAAAAGATTTCTACTTTAAAGCGTCTCCCTTTATGCATGCGGAAAAGATTAATGAACCCCTTTTATTGATACATGGAAAAGATGATCCGAACTCCGGTACTTATCCTATGCAATCCAAAAGATTTTATCAGGCTCTGAAAGGAAACGGAGCAACTGCAAAGCTTGTGCTTCTTCCTTATGAAAAACATGGATACTATGCCAGAGAATCACAACTTCATGTGTTAACTGAGATGATAGAATGGTTTGAAAAATATGTGAAAAATAAGAAATGATGAAATAGGAGAAAGGTAAAAGGTAAAAGGAAAAGGAAAAGGAAGAAAGTTAAAGGAGATGGGAGATAGGTGACGAAGATACAGATATTATTTGCTTTATTTAATAAGAGAATAGAAAAATATATTGTTAATCTTATAGAAAAAAGAACTACAGCTACTGGTGAAAAGACAAATAATAGTTATCTGTTTGAAAAATTTTCTTTTACTTTTGTATTTTTAAAATTTTTTTTAAAAGTAACAAAACTTTATAAGATTGGTTATGAAAATGCTCTGGATGTTCAAGTAAATTATAATCAATTCATTTCAAAAAAAATCCCGAAAGTTTTTTCTGGTTTCAATATTTTACATTTATCAGATCTACATTTATGCCTAATTCCGGAATTAGCAGAGGTTCTGAGAAAGAAAATAGAATCCACAGATTTTGATATTTGTTTAATTACAGGAGATTTCCACCATAAAACAGAAAAAGACTCTTCAAAATCAATAAATTTGATGAAAACATTAACGCCAGTCCTGCAAAAAGCTAATTATGGTGTTTATGGAATACTGGGAAACCATGATAGCAAAGAGATGATCCCTGCTTTGGAAGAAATTGGAATAAAGATGATATGTAACGAAACAATCGAAATAGTGAAAAATGATGCTAAAATATTCATAACAGGTTTTAATTATAGAGAATCTTATAAAACTCTTGAGTTTTTTTACATTTCCAATAAATTGAACAATAAAGAACTAAATATATTTTTAAACCATTCTCCTCGTGTGATTTATGAGGCAAGTTTTTTTTACGACATTTACCTTTGTGGACATACTCATGGAGGACAAATTTGTTTACCAAACAACAAACCAATAATTATACGTTCAAGAGCGTTAAGAAAATATTCTAGTGGTACTTGGAAAAAGGGAAATATGCTTGGTTATACTTCCAAAGGAGCAGGTAGTTCAGGAGTCCCGGTTAGATTTTTTTGTAAACCTGAAGTTACGGTTCATACTCTTTTTAATGAATAATGAATGATGGATAATGTAAGAATAGCAATAGATAATTATTTGAAAAAGAAAAGTTGAATTTTATCAAATTTAAAAACAAAATGACTAAAATAATTAAGCATTATAGAGATGTAAAAAAGGCTATTAGGAAAAGTATTCTTCCTGATTCTTACTTTGTCTCAAAATATAGTTTTTCACCATATATGGCTTGTGAACATGCTTGCAAATATTGTGATGGGCGTGCTGAAAAATATCATGTAGAAGGAGATTACGAAAAAGATATTGTCGTGAGGGAAAATATCCCGCATATTTTAGCTTCTGAACTTCCGAAATTACGTGAACCTGGTACAATTATCATTGGTTCTGGTATCAGTGATTCTTACCAACCTGTTGAATCAGAAGAGATGTTGATGAGAAAATCTGCTAAAATCTTATTAGAACACAATTTTCCAGTATGCGTAATGACAAAATCTTCTTTGGTAGAAAGGGATTTGGATATTTGGAAGCAATTAAATAAGAAAAATGGATTTACATTAGTGATGTCTCTCACTTTTACAGATGATAAACACAGAAAGATTTTTGAACCGGGAGCAAGCACAGTTGAAGAAAGATTAGCAACTCTGGAATTATTTAAAAATGAAAATATTTCCACTGGTGTTCTCGCAATGCCTTTTTTGCCACATATTTCTGATAATGAGGAAAACATTCACAATCTTATGGAAAAGCTGAAAGAGATCAAAGTAGATTATGTATTGCCGGGACTTCTAACACTTCGACCGGGAAAACAGAAAGATATTTTTATGAATGAGATAAAACAGCATTATCCCGAGCTGTTTTCTGAATATGAACAATTGTATTCCAATGAACTTCGCTCAGGAATACCAGTTTATGATTATCGCAGAGAAAAGTTCATATTAGCTGAAAAAATAATTGCAGAATCTGGATTAAACGAAGAAGTTCCACATTATATTTATCATAACAAGTTCGCAATATATGATGAAATATTTATTCTTTTGTCACATATGATAAAACTATATTCTCGGAGAAACATTTCAATAAAAAGATTGAAATCTGCTTATCATAAATTTGCAGGTTGGCTAAAAGAAGAGAAAAAATATTTCAATAGAAGACGATCAATAAATTACAATGATATTGAAAATAAAATTTACTATCTTTTTGAGAATAATGGCTTTGAAAAACTTATTGGCAATAAAAAATTAACTGATTTTCTAAGGAAAGTTGTTCTTGAACATAAAGAATTTGATTATCAGAAGCTAAAGATTAAATGATTACCAAAAGAAGAAATATTTCCAAACATGAGCCATAATATTTTTCAGCTTGACCAAAATTGAAGCAACTTATTATAAGCAAATGAAGTTAAACTAGAAAAGGAGATGAATAATGGACAAAGTAACCAAAAAAGATTTTTTCCCAGATCTGATTAGAAACTTACCGGAAGCTGATATTAGTTTTGAAGGAATTCAAGGTTGGATATCCCAAGGAGAAGAACATCAAATAGTTTTTTTTGATATTGAGCCGGTTGGAGTAGTGCCGAAACATTCACATTGTGCTCAGTGGGGAACAGTTTTAGAAGGTGAAATGCAATTTACTATTGCCGGAGTTACAAAAATATATAAAAAAGGTGATTCATATTTTATTCCGGAAGGGGTTGTGCATTCTGCTTCGTTTACCAAACGCACTTGGGTTATGGATTTTTTTGCTGATAAAGCGCGGTATAAATTAAAGTAGTTTTCATATTTTGGGCCAAAATAATTTATAAAATCAATTAAATTCTTATTTCCTTATCACAAACAAGCGAAAATAAAACACAGCAATTATCAAAACATAATTTCCAATAAAAATCAAAGGTTTTGACCAATGCATTCCATTAATTCTAACTTTTGAAAAAGGGGTGAGGAATTGCACCGGAAAAGAATTATTATCATGAGTGGGAATGTCCATCAAAATATGAATTGGTGCAGCCAAGAGAAACCACGGAATTATATTTCGGACAAAATAAAAATATAGGAAAATTGGTAAAATTACTGCTGTCCAGATTACAAGTGAATGAGTATATTTATACAGATTTAGCACCCATTTGTTTTCTTTCCGATGATACCAATTCATCATCTTGGTTCTGGTTTTGAAGCCGGGTTGCATTTTACCTTTTATTGCTTGTTTAGATAAACTCAAGGCAAAAACAACAACATCCGGGGCAATACCGAGGGCAACTTTTGCAATTGTCGGTTTTCCGGGAAGTAAAACTAAAGACCAGAGCGAATGAGCCATTATATCCATATTATCCTCTTTTAAGAAATATTTACCGCAAAGCCGCTAAGTACGCTAAAAAATAAATATCAATATTCAACACGGAATATCCAATGATGAAGGGAAAAGAGAAAAAATAACACACCTCCCGGCTAAAGCCGTACTCCTCTCAAGATGGGAATTTTTCGTGCTCTCCGTGTTCTTTGCTTGTCCCGTAAAGAAGAATGACTGTACTGGAGGGTTTAATATTATTGTTCGTTTGGTTGGTTTTGTTCGTTGCTAAATTATCTACAATATCTCCAAACCATACATATCATCCGCTGTTTCATTCAGAAAAGCAATTGCATCTTTAATCCCGTGATTGTAAAAAACAGGAGCAAGTTTATCTGCAAAAAAATCTAAAAGTAAAATAGCAGCAAGATCACCAATTTCTTCGTCACGTTCATTCCAAAAGAACTTTTTTATATCTTTGATTGCTTCGTCTTGGAATTCTTTTTCAAGCTCCAGTTTTTTGTATTTTGGCATTGTTTCTCCATGTTTTTTTCTAAGAAAATAAAAAACCGACAAGGAATACTCATCGGTTAAAATTGTATAATAAAAATTTTATTTAAAATATATCCTTATCAGTGTCAATAACTTCATCTTCTATTTTTTCAGTTTCGACTTTCTTCTTTTTTTCATCAGGTTGCAAATTTTTTGCAATGAAATCTGGTAATCCCATTCCTTTCATATCCAAAATATCTTTCAATGGAGGTAATACTTTAAACAGATCATGAACATAACCTGATACAGAAGAATCATCTTTTCCGTTACTCCAAACAGTTACTTGGTCAATCTTCATTTCTGAAATTGCTTTTGATTGGATTCCTACCAGCTCAGTCATTTGTTCTGCTAGGAGCATTTTAATTGCCATTTCGGAGCTATCTCCGGCTGCATTAACCAGTTGCTGAAAACCGTTTGCTTTTTTCTCTAAAATTTGATATAGTCCCAAGGCTTCAGCTTGCATCTCTTTAAGTCGTGCATCAGCTTTACCCTGTGCGATTAATCTTTCCTTTTGAGCAATAGCAGCAGCCTCAATTTCTACTTTTTCTTTTTCGATTTCAGCCGAAACAATAATGTCTGCTTTTCTGGTCATTTTTTCCATCTCTGCTCTTTCTTTCTCGGCTATTTTTTTGGCTTCATAACCTAATTTTTCTGCTTCTGAAACAGCTATTCGTTCTGCTGCAATAGCTCTATTATCAGCCTGAGATTTCTTAGTATTTTTTTCAGATTCAGATTCTGCAATATGAATTCTGGAAATATTTTCTCCTTCAATAGCAGTAGCATTTAGTTCTGCTACTTTGATGCGTTTTTCACTTTCGGCAGCAGCCATTCCTTGTTTAGCATTTGATTCTGCTCGGGAAATACTGATATCTTCATCTTTTTTAGCGTTAGCTTCTCCAATTTTGGCAAGAGCATCTGCATCTGCAACAGCAATTCTTTTTTTACTTTCCGCTTCGGCAACTCCTCTTTCGGCAAGTGTAGTTGCAATAGAAACCTGAATATTTTCTTCTTTTGTAGCGTCAGCAGCACCGATAGAGCCATCTCTGGTGCGTTCTGCCACCGAGACTTTGGCATCGTTAATCGCTTTGGCAGCAGCTTCTTTACCAAGAGCTTCAATATAGCCGGATTCATCGCGAATATCTGTAACATTTACATTGATTAGTTTCAAACCGATTTTTTTCAATTCCGCTTCCACATTATTACTTACGTTTATGAGGAATTTATCACGGTCTGTATTGATCTCTTCGATATCCATTGTGGCTATAACCAAACGAAGTTGTCCAAAAAGAATGTCCTTGCTAAGTTCAATAATTTCTCTATGAGTTAAACCCAAAACACGTTCTGCTGCTTTCTCCATTACTCCAATTTCAGTTGAAATACCTACTGTAAAGCGTGATGGAACATCAACTCGAATATTCTGTTTACTAAGGGCATTTGTCAGATTTACTTCTATTGACATTGGTTTCAGATCAAGATATTTAAAGTCTTGAATTAGGGGCCAAACAAATGCTGCTCCACCATGAATACACTTTGCAGAAGTTTCTTTCTGAATTTTTCCAAAAATTACCAGTATTTTATCAGAAGGACACTTCTTGTATCTGGTAAAAGCACCAATAATTACAGAAAACAAAAGTACTACAAAAAAAACGATCAAACCAACTAACGCAGGATTAATATCACCAAAAAAAGCCATAATTTTCTCCTTATATTTTTTCTACAATTAATACATTTCCTTCAATAGACATCACTTTAATTCGAGAACCTGTTTTGATTGATTCTCCCCGAGTTAATGCCTTAAAATCTGTAAGAGTATCTTGAACAACAACTTGGACTATACCCGTTCCTTTTGATTCTCCCGGTATGGGAAGATAAACATCACCTGTTTTGTTCATAGCATTTCGAATTTTTATATTTCCAGAATGCTTCAATTTGCTAATCATAAATAATAAAGAAGATACGATAAGTGCAAAAACAATTCCTGTAAAAATACTTGACCCAAAAATAATTAAGTTTGATTCTGTTTGTTCCATTGCTATAATGCCAGACCAGCCAAATCCACCAATAAAACCAACCAAAGATTTAAATGTAAAAAATGGGAAAGATGAACCTACATCAAAATCATTATCACCATCCATTTCAGAATCAAAATCCGTATCTTCATCACCACCAGCCCCGATTAAAAATAAAATGAGTTGAATTATGAGAACAACTGAACCTGTGATAGCAAAAATCCAAAATAAATTTTCCATGAAATCTCCAGAAAAGAGTTTAGTTAAAATTAATATATCAAAAAATTAAAATGAAATACATTTGGCAAGGATTAATTAAGTTATCTATAAATAAATACAATCAAACGAGCCTAGCCCAGATAATCTGAAAAAGATGGAACCACGGAAAGCACGAGCCGAAGTGAAACGGAGACCTGCGAAGCTCAAGACACGAAAAAAAGAAAACAAAAAGTAACATCAAAAATTTGTTTTATTCACATCTGTAAAAAGTTTTATTGACTATAAATGCTCAGATTATCTGATTCACCCAGTGAGGTATGATGATTGATTATAAAGAATTTCAAAATAACATAAAAGACTCTGATGGTGTAAAAAAATTAGAAGCAATGTTGAAATTTGCCACAGAAACAATCCAAGAATCTTCTGAAACAGCCTTTAAAATTAATCAGGAAGCAAAAAATATAGCAGTACAAATCGGTGATAAATTCAGTGAAGCAAAAGCAATAATGGGAATTGCTCATTATTATTTTTTGAAAGAAAAATATTAAAAATCTGATGAACTTTGTATGGAAGCACTGGATATTATGCGTAACAATTCTCTTCAAGATAAATTATGGCGATGGTGTAATTGGTATGCTTACAAATATTATCAAACCGGAAATTTAAAAAAAACACTTCAATTTTTTGAAATATCTTTAAAAATTATCCGAGAATTGAATGATCTGGAAGCGATTGCCGGAATGTTAGGAAATTTTGGAAATATTTATACAAAACTTGGAAATTTTTCAAAAGCTATAAATATCTTGCAAGAAAGTATCGGCATTCAAAAATCAATTGAAAATTTTTTAGGTTTAGCACGCTCATACAATCATTTAGCGGAACTATATTTTAAATCTGGGAATTTAGAACATTCTTTAGTTCTACTTTACGAAGTTAAAAACGAGTATAAATATTTATAAAAAAATACAATAAC
>JAIORE010000357.1 GCA_021108315.1 Candidatus Cloacimonadota bacterium | reverse complement strand
TTGTAAGAAAAACTATAAAGAATGATTAATAGTGAGAGTGCAGTTGAACAGTCTCGGATTTATTGAGACTGTTTATCGAGTGACAGCGATTTCTGCAAATTGTGACAACAGGTTTGGCAAATTTGCTTTTTTTGTTTTTTTGCCAAACTGCTGTTAAAAAAAGCTCCTCAATGGGATTTTTTTCACTTTTCATACCAGATTCAATGACTGAAATAAGGTCATTTTCATTCGAAAATTTGCCTTAAATCATTAAATACCTCTTTTAATTTCTCGTTGAAATTATAAATCTTAAATATTCAATTAAACGCTTAATCCTTTCATCTATAAATCTGATAAATCCAAATTCTGACATTTTTTTTCTTCACTATTCATCCCGAATGCTTTCGGGATTATTCATTATTCACTATCTTCTCTCTTCTTCTTAACACAATCTTAACAATCCACTTATTTTTAATTAACAATCAAAAAGTATAATATTATGAGCGAAAAAAAAATAGGAGGAATTAGTGAAAAAAAACATTTTATTCGTAATGTTGATTTTATCAATTTTCTGTTCATTAACTGCCGAAACAAAACTAAAAATGGAGTTATGGAACAGGTGGACTTATCAAACTGAAGATGGTGTATGTAAGAAAAACGAGATGGCTTTAAAAAGAGGATATTTCCGATTAGAACCAACTTTTGGAAATAACATTAAGGGTCGTTTCAATCTTGATTTTTATAGTGATGATGATGCTCCTACCGGAGTTAGAATCAAATTGAAATATGCTTATCTTGATTTCAATAATCTATTTCCTATAAAAGACCTTAAACTCACAGCCGGATTGATGAAAACTTATTTTGGAACTATCTATTCGTGGAATTATACAACAATTGAAAAAGATCCTTCCGATAAGTACAAATTTGTAAGTTCTACGGATTATGGAGTTGGATTAAGCGGATATTTTCCGCAAGGATTTGGAACTTATCAAGCTGCTGTTTATAATGGTGAAGGCTACAAAAAAACAGGTGATGATCTTAATAAAGATATGAACTTTCTTGTAAATACAAGAGTTACTCCTATTCCGGGAGTTACTTTTGGTGGCTCATTTATGATGAAAACAGCAAAAGATAGTGAAATTCCCGATAGCACAGGAACTATGATTAATAATCCTGATAGAGAAGAATTTTTACAATTTGCTGGGGTAGGGAAATTTGCTTACGGTTCCGCAAAATTATTAGTTCAGTTTCTTAACCAGACAAAATCTAAACCGAATCTGAATGATGAGGAAGATGTAACCAAAACAGTTATTTCATTGATGCCAACCTATAAAATCAATAATTCTTTTGATCTTGTTGCCCGATATGATATTTATGATCCAAATGTAGATGAAGAAAATAACGGAAAATCTTTGTTGCTTTTGGGAGCAAATTATCATATTATGCGTGATGCAAAAAATAAACCTAAACTTTTTGTTCAGGCAAATTACGAAATTGAAACACCAGAAAATAGCGATAAAGAACCGGTAAATACAATAATGGTTCAATTACGCTGGATATTCTCTCACAAAATTAAATAATAATAAGAGGAAAAATTATGAAAAACAAATTTGAAAAAATCGTACTTTTGAGTATCGTAATGATGTTGTTATTAACTCCTTGCTTTGCAAAAAGAAACAAAGTGACAATTGCCGGTTCCACAACTGTACTTCCTATTGCTCAAGCTACAGCAGAAATCTTTATGGATAACAATCCTGAAGTAAATATCTCGGTTCGTGGTGGTGGATCAAGTGTGGGAATCGCTTCAATTATGGCTGGAACTGTGGATATTGGTAACGCTTCTCGTCATATCAAAACCAAAGAACTTGTCGCAGCGAGAGAATCTGGAATCAATCCTGTCGAACATATTGTAGCGAATGACGGAATAGCGGTCGTTCTTCATATAGATAATTCTGTAAAAGCACTTACAATGGTTCAATTGAAGGATATTTATGTAGGTAAAATTCAAAATTGGAAAGAAGTTGGTGGAAAAAATTTACCTATCGTGGTTATTTCAAGAGATGTATCATCGGGAACTTTTGAAGTTTTTAATAAACTCGTTCTTAAGGGTGCGAAAAGTGTTGATGGTGCATTGATGCTTGCTTCAAATAATGCAGTTGTTACCACTATTTCTTCTACACCGGGAGCAATCGGTTATGCCGGACTTGGCTATATCACAAATAAAGTAAAAGCTATTCCAATTAATAAAGTAATGCCAACTGTTAAAACTATTCAAACCAAAAAATATCCGATTTCCAGAACTCTTCATATGTATACAAATGGTGTACCAAAGGGATTAGTGAAAAAATATATTAATTTTGTGCTCTCACCTGAAGGACAAGCAATTATTGAAGAACAAGGCTTTATCAAAATTGATTAAGGCTTTGTTGTTTAAAAATCTGAATCGGGTTTTGATGATTTTATTACTTGTTATGAAGAAATTCTAAAAAATCATAATTTAATTAAGAAATGTCAAAACTCGATTTTTTTGATTGTTATTTTTAAAATAGAAGGTAAAATTAATGAAAAAAGTATTAATTTTGATATTTATTTTGATTCTGACTTTATTTATGGTGTTTTGTACACAAAAATCTACCTCAATTGATATTGCAGGTTCAACAACTGTTTTGCCGATAGTGCAAGCTATTGCTGAGATATTTATGGATCTGAATCCGGAAATAAATGTATCTGTTCGAGGTGGAGGTTCTAGTATCGGAATAAAATCAGCAATTGATGAAACAATTGATATTGGAAACTCATCGAGAGAGATAAAAGACAATGAAATTGAGATATTACAAGAAAAGAATAAAGAACTTAAGAAAATTGCAATTGCCCAAGATGCAATAACAATGATTGTTCATAAATCAAATAAAATAAAAAATCTCAGTATTGTACAGTTGAAAAAAATCTATTCAGGTAAAATTACAAATTGGAAAGAACTTGGTGGTAATAATAAAAATATCATAGTTATTTCTCGTGATGTTTCTTCCGGTTCATTCGAAGTATTCTATGAAAAAGCTCTAAAAAATTCAAAATTATTAACAAATTGTATGATGTTGGCTTCTAATAATGCAGTTGCTGGAACTGTCAGTTATACTCCGGGAGCAATTGGATATGTGGGAAGAGGTTATGCAAATCAAAAACACAATATTCTTTCTTTAGAAAATATCAGTCCGACCACAAAAAATGTATTAAATAAGACATATCCGCTATCTCGAAAACTATTTATATTCACCACTGAACAGAATAAAAAGACTGTTGATATGTTTATCAATTTTGTTCTTTCAGAAAAAGGTCAGGAAATTGTGGAAAAACAAGGTTATGTAAAGATAGTGAATAACTAATAGTGAATAGATAATAATGAAGAATAAAAAAATATTACTTTAACTCGAAAGCGCAGCTTATAATGAACAGTGAAAATTTTATTAACCATTCTAACTTCCCTTGCGAAGGGAAAAGGTTGGAATGGGGTTTTGAAAGAATGAGTTTCAAAGCTTAATCAAAAAACGGAAAATACAATGAAAAATTTTAACGAAAAAGTATTTAAAGCAATCACCCATATTGCTGCTTTATTTACAATTGCCTGTCTTGGTGGAATTATTATTACAATATTTCACGAAGGTTTCCCAATCCTTAAATATGCCGGTTTGATAGAATTTTTTGGAGTTGAGTGGCACCCAACTCATTTTCCAGCCGATTTTGGGATTACAGCATTAATCATAGGTTCTGTTGTGGTGACAATTGGAGCTTTATTGATTGCCATACCGTTTGGAGTTGGTTCTGCGATTTATATTTCCGAAATTGCCGGAAACAGAACAAAAGAGATAATAAAACCGATTATCGAACTTCTGGCAGGTATTCCCTCTGTTGTTTATGGTTTGTTCGGAATGGCTTTTCTTGCTCCATTTTTGATAAAAGTATTTGGAATTCCAAATGGATTGAATGCACTTTCCGCTTCAATTATTCTCGGAGTAATGGTAATTCCGATTATTTCGAGTATGAGTGAGGATGCACTTTCCTCAGTTCCCAAAAGTTTGAGAGAAGCTTCTCTTGCTCTTGGGGCTACAAAATGGGAGACAATAATAAAAGTTGTTTTACCGGCAGCGAAAACCGGAGTTATGGGAAGTATAATTCTCGGTTTTGGTCGTGCAATTGGGGAAACTATGGTAGTTATAATGGTCGCAGGTGGAGCAGCTCAAATTCCTACGAGCCTATTTCAACCAGTACGACCTATGACAGCCGCAGTTGCTTCCGAAATGGGGGAGACTGTTATCGGAAGTCCTCACTTTCACGCTTTATACGGAATTTCCGTCGTGTTGTTCATAATAACTTTCATAACCAATTTTATCACAGAATTTGTTTTCTTAAAAAGGAGAAATAAATGAATAGACGCAAGCTAAATCAGCTTCTCGGAATTAATTTGCTTAGATTTTTCTTGTTATGTACTGCTATGTTTCTAATAATATTTCTTTATGTAATTTTCAGCAAAGGTTGGGGAGTGATTAGCTGGGAATTTTTGAGCAAATCTCCGAGAAAATTTATGACAGAAGGAGGGATTTTTCCGGCAATAGTTGGAACTTTCTGGTTAACGATACTTTCAATTGCTATTTCATTTCCACTTGGTATTTTCACAGCGATCTATATGACAAATTATGCAAAACCAAAATGGTTGATAAGAATTGTGAGAATTGCCGTGAACACTTTGGCTGGAATACCTTCGATTATTTACGGTCTATTTGGACTTACGGTTTTTGTCCGATTATTTCACTGTGATGTTTCAATGCTGGCGGGTTCGCTAACCTTAGCAATTCTTGTTTTACCTGTGATTATCAACAATGCGGAAGAAGCTATCCGTAGTGTTCCCAGTAATTTTATCGAAGCATCTTTGGCACTGGGTGCAACTCAAAGGCAAACTATTTTGAAAGTGATTATTCCTACAGCATTACCCAGTATTTTAACAGGAACAATTATCAGTATTGGTAGAGTTGCCGGAGAAACAGCTCCGATTTTATTTACAGCAGCAACGTTTTATACCCGCAGATTGCCAAAAACTGTGATGGATGAGGTGATGGCACTTCCATATCATATTTATGCACTTCTCACCGAAGGAGCTCACGCCAATAAACAAATTCCAATTGCCTATGGAACTGCTGTCGTACTTTTAGCTTTGGTTTTATTCGTAAGTGCAATTGCGATAATTATTAGATATAGAATGAGGAAAAAGCGAAAATGGTAAAAGCACATATTCAAACAAAAGATTTAAATTTATGGTTCGGAAAAAAACACGTTTTACAAGATGTTTCTATTTCGGTTTATGACAAAAAGATTACTGCTTTGATAGGACCTTCCGGTTGTGGAAAATCAACTTTGTTACGTTCTTTTAATAGAATGAACGATCTGATTCCCGAAGCCAAAATAACTGGAAAAGTGATGTTGTCTGATCAAGATATTTATGCTTCCAAAAACGATATTTCAACAATACGATCTCAAGTTGGGATGGTTTTTCAAAGACCAAATCCTTTTCCAAAATCAATCTACAAAAATGTAGCCTTCGGATTAGAGATCAGAGGAGAAAAAAAATCAATAATCAATGAAGTTGTGGAAAAAAGTCTAAAAAGTGCTTGGCTTTGGGATGAAGTAAAAGACAGATTGAATGATTCTGCTTTTTCATTATCCGGTGGTCAGCAACAGCGTCTTTGCATTGCTCGAGCTTTAGCCAATGACCCTGAAATTATCTTATTTGATGAACCTACTTCTGCTCTTGATCCGCAATCTACTGCAAAAATTGAAGAATTATGTATTGAACTTCGAAATCAGGTAACTATTTTGATAGTAACTCATAATATTGCTCAAGCTGGAAGAATTTCAGATTATACAGCATTTATGTATCTTGGTGAATTAATGGAGTTTGGTGAAACAAAAAAAGTTTTTACAGTTCCCGAAAATAAAAAAACGGAAGCTTATTTAAATGGTGTGTTTGGGTAATTCCAAGCCTTACTCTGTTCCCAAGTTTGTCTTAGGAAAGTTATAGTGCATTACGAAGACGAACTTCGTAACGAGTTATTTGCAGAGAAAAATATCTCGCAAAACCACAGAGACGCAAAGATATGTAAATCGCTGAGAAGAAAAAGTAGAATTTAGGAGAAAAAAATGATAAATAAAATTGATCAAATAAAAAAACAAATAATTATTCAAGCTGGAACTGTTGAAATAATGCTTGAAAATTTTATTGAAAATCTTAAGCATAAAGATGAAGAAAAGCTAAAAAAAATATTTGTGTTGGAAAACAAAGTGAATGCCTACGAAATTGCGATTGAGGAAGATGCTATTGCGATGATCGCTTTAAACCAACCTGAAGGAAAAAATCTGAGAACAGTAGTGATGGTCTTGAAAATGAATAATGATTTGGAAAGAATCGGTGATTTAATCACAGATATAACAAACTACTTTATTTATTATTTGAATGATAATTTTGTAGATATTGAAAAACTCATTTTGATGGCAAAAAAATCTCAGGAAATGTTGCGAGAAAGTATAGAATCATTTAAAAAAGAAGATTACGAAATGGCACGAAATGTTTGTAAAAAAGATGATCTCGTTGATAATTTACATACCGAATTGAGGAATGAGATCATTAAACATATCAAAATTAATCCAGAAGAGATCAGAATGATGTTTGATTTTTATGATATAATTTTCAAAATCGAACGAATTGCAGATTTGGCAACCAATATCGCAGAAGAAGCTATTTACTTAACTGAAGGTAAAGATATAAAACACGGACAATTTGATGATTGAAAGCAAAGAATTGGATAACTTTTATCTAAATAATGGTTTATTTGATTTTCAAGATTGCTCAGATTTTTTATATGTTCTTTAGTTATACATAATCTGAACAAGCCAGAACCAAAAAGGACTCACCGCAAAAACGTTAAATCACAAAATTTTATTATAATACTACAATTTTGTTTCTGCAATTTGTTGATTTGAAATAAGTTACAGAGACATTTAAAATATTTTACCAAAAAATACATGAATATTAAAAATATGAAACAAAAGCATAATTTAAATGCCTGAAAGGTGACAAGAAAAATTTTCAATTACCCAACTTAGGTATCGATAATGAATGAGTTCGTTAGATTTTGTAAAGCTTTGTCAGAATGCGTAGACAGTAATCTTCAATTTTGTTTTTTTTAATATCTCACAATTTAGTTGACTGGAAATAGAACCATTTTTTTTTAGTTTAGCAATTCAGAAGTTCAATAGCTGAAAATTCTAAACAGGTTACTGGTGTATGCTAAAAAAGATTAAATTTTTAGGAAAAGAAATATCTTCACCGCTTGTTTTACCCGCTGGAATAATGGATTTATCCTATTCCGGAATGAGTTTTTCCGCCTTGAATGGAGCAGGAATAATTACCAGTAAATCACTTACCTTAGAACCTCGAACTGGTCACAAAGCTCCGGTTGTTGCAGAATTTGAGGGTGGTTTTTTAAATTGTATGGGACTCTGCAATCCGGGAATTATTGATGGATTAAAAGAGGTTAACGAATTCAAAAAAATATCAAAAACTCCAATCATTATAAGTATTTTCGCAACTCAATTAAATGATTTCCTGGAACTCACAAAATTTGTAAATAATTCCAATGGTGATTTTCTTGAGTTAAATCTTTCCTGCCCAAATGTATTTGATGAATTTGGAATCCCTCTCGCAGCTTCCAAAAAAGAAGTATTTAATATTATTCAACAAGTAAAAAAAATCAGTAAAATTCCGGTTATTGCTAAATTATCACCAAATGTTTATAATATTGCAGAGATAGCCCAAGCTGCAGAAAATGCCGGAGCTGATGCGATTAGTATGATAAATACAGTAGGACCGGGAATGTTGATTGATATTAAACTAAGAAAACCAATTTTGTTTAACAAATTCGGAGGTCTTTCCGGACCTTGTGTGAAACCAATTGCTTTAAAATTAATCTACCAAGTATATTCAACTGTAAAAATTCCAATTATTGGCATGGGCGGAATGAAAACAGGAACTGATGCAATCGAAATGTTTATAGCTGGAGCAAGTTTGATTGGGGTGGGAACTGCAGTTTATTATCGAGGAATTGACGTTTTTAAAAAAATAAATTTGGAAATTGAAGAATATTTGGATGAAAATGAATTTGAAACTGTGGAAGGAATACCAAGACTTTCAAAATTATAAATGAGAGAAATGAAAGATAATATATTTTGTTCCAATGCTCTGCGTTGGAATACAAACATTCACGCTCTGCGTGTAAAAATACTTCATATTTTCAGTTTACGGATAAGATAGTTATGGCAAGAAGTAGATACAAATTCATTAATAAAGAACAACCACATTTTCTTACTTGCACAGTAGTGAATTGGATAAGTGTATTTGGAATTCCGAATGTTTCTCAAATAATCTTAGATTCATTACAGTTTTTGCAATCTGAAAAACGAATTAAGCTTTTTGCTTTTGTTATTATGGAACATCATATTCACTTGGTTGCTCAAGCAGAAAATATAGAAAAAGAAATTAAGAATTTTAAATCTTTCACTGCCAGAAAAATTATTGATTATTTCATCGAAACAGATTATAAAAGAATTTTAAAACAACTTTCAAATTCTAAGAAACGATATAAAATTGATCGTGATTATCAATTTTGGCAAGAAGCTAGTCATCCTGAACAAATAATCAATTATGAAATGATGACTCAAAAAATTGATTATATTCATAACAATCCTGTTAGCAGTGGTTTTGTTGATAAAGACATTCATTGGAGATATTCCAGTGCAAGAAATTATTCTGAATTGCATGGAGTGATAGATGTTACTACCGAATGGTAAGAATTCCGCAGAGCGGAAAATATGTATTCCAACGGAGACCGTTGGAACGAGAAAAAATTGAACGCAACGAAATTTAAAATTTATAATTTAAAATTCACGAAGTGAGAGCATAGTGAAAACGGAGTAAAATTTGGATAAGAGAATAACGATACCAATTGGAAAAATAAAGAAAGAAACTGAAACAGTTTACACTTTTACTTTTTTTTATGATCTCAAAGCAAAACCCGGTCAGTTCATAATGCTTACTGATCTGGAAGGTGGAGAAAAACCATTTTCCATTGCGGATTGCACAGAGAATGAATTTTCGATAACTGTGAAAAAAATCGGAGAATTCACAACTCGATTATTCAAGAAAAATGTTGGGGATTTAATTTCGATTAGAGGAGCTTATGGTTCCTCTTTTTTTATATCAAAAAAGAAAGTTTTGCTCGTTGGAGGAGGTTACGGAATTCCGCCACTATATTTTCTGTCAAAAGAGCTTCTAAAAAATAAAGCAGATATTACTGTTGTAAACGGAGCCAGAACTAAAGATGATCTCCTGTTTTCTGATAGATTTTTAGAAAATAATTTGAGATATATTCTTATTACAGATGATGGCTCAGAAAATAGAAAAGGAACGGTAGTTGATGTTGTTAATGAACTTCTTGAAAAAGAGAGTTTTGATATGATTTACTCTGCAGGACCAGATAAGATGATGAAAGCTCTGCAAAATAGAATAAAAGATATTGATTATGAATTCTTATTTGAACGGTATATGAAATGTGCGATTGGAATCTGTGGACAATGTACTTTGGATCCCATTGGAATCAGGGTTTGCGTGGAAGGTCCGGTACTTGGCAAGAAACTCGTAGAGCAATTAACAGAATTTGGGAAATATCATCGTGATGCAGCGGGGAAGAGGATTGAATATTGAGAATTGAAAATTTAATATTGAATATTTCGCTCTCATCACCAACTCGTAACTTGTTCCTAAGTTTGTCTTGGGAATGCTGAATATAAAGCATATTTAGAGAAAAAGGATTATTTTGAATGGAAAATAATGTTTTATTGAAAAATTGTAAAACTGATCAAGGTGTGAAGAATATTCATATTATTGATGATAAAATAAATTATGTAGGTGTGGAAACCCCAAAATCATTACAAGTTTTGGATATGAATGGATTTCTAATAATTCCCGGAATGATTGATCCGCATGTGCATTTGCGTGATATGGAACAAATTGAAAAAGAAGATTGGCTCACAGGTTCAAAAGCTGCTATTAATGGCGGAGTTACTTTTGTTTTTGATATGCCAAATACAATTCCGGCTACAATTTGCTGTAGAGCATTAGAAAGAAAACAGAGAGCTGCTCACAAATCTCTAATTAATAAAAAATTCTATCTCGGTAGCAATGGTGAAAATTTGTATTACATTGAAAAAATGCTTGATGAAAATTTTTCTGAAATTGCCGGAATTAAAATATTTCTAGCAGCATCAAGTTCCAATGAAGTGATGAATTATAAATATCTTGATGAACTTCTAAAATTAGCCAAGAAATACGATGTAATTGTCTCTGTTCATAGTGAGTTGAAAGATTGTATTGATAAATATTCTAAACTTTATGATCATAATATCTTAAATCATAATATGTTAAGAAATAAAGAATGCTCTATTCAAGGAACAAAAAATATAATTGAATCTTCTGCTAAAATTGGGAATAAACTTTATATTTGCCATGTTTCTACCAAAGAGGAGATTGAGATTATCAAGCAATATAAACAGGATTATCCGGTTTATTGTGAAATTACTCCACATCATTTATTGTTGAATGAGGAGATATTGAAAATTGTGGGAAATATCGGTAAAGTGAATCCACCCTTACGAACCAAAACAGATAATGAAGCTTTATGGCAAGCAATTGATGATAATATTGTTGATACAATCGGTTCTGATCATGCTCCTCATAAATTATCTGAGAAAAATCTTGAATACGATAAAGCTCCGTCAGGATTTCCCGGACTTGAAACCTCTTTGCATCTATTAATTAATGAAATGCAAAAAGGAAATATTTCTTTGGAAAAATTGATACAATTAACTTCAACTAATGCTGCAAAAATATTTAAAATCCAAAATAGGGGAGAGTTAAAAACAGGATATTTTGCCGATTTAGCTGTGATTGATTTAGATAAAAGTTGGAAAATAGACTCAAGTAAATTTCAAACAAAGGCGAAGTATTCTCCGTTTGATGGATTTGAAATGAAAGGGAAAGTTGTAAAGACTTTTGTTGGTGGGAAGATGTTTGAAATCAATACAATACATTAAAACTAAAAATTTGAGGATATTTTATGAGTAAAATAAAAATTTCTGATTTAATTGATAGAGTCATTTCAATTGCTAAGCAGAATAATGATGATGAATTATTAAAATGGGCTTATTTAGAATCAATGGGTTATTTTAGTTCAAATAAATATCTATCTGAAAGCGATAAACCACCAAAATATAGAGAAATTGCAATTGAACATAGGGATATTCACGATAATCCATTATATTTTACACATCCTCAAATGAGAGATATTAATTATACATTTATTAAATATTCTGTTCTTGAATTGGAAGAAATGTCCTCAAAAAATAAATATTTTAAAGCAAGAGATCCTATGATATTAGACATTATTCAAAAAAACTATAAAATACCTGCAGCTTACTTTATTTTTTCTTCACAATCTCTTTTCAGTATTTTGAATTCAATAAAACATGAAGCTTTAAATAGAATTGAGAAATATGTAAATAGAGAGGACATTATGAGGGAATCTTTTAAAATAAATGATAAAAATCACAAAAATAATACATTACAAAACTCCATTTTTGTATCTTTTAGTTTTACAGAGCAAGATAAAGAACTTGTTGATGGGATAATCGAACTACTTAAATTATCAGGATTTAGAGTAATAACTGGAGAAAAAAATCCAATAGGTTCAATATCTAAAAGTATTTTAAAAAAAATTGGTGAAACTGAAAAATTTATCGTAATAATGACAAAAAGAGACAAAAAAGAAAATAGAAAATATACAACAAGTAGCTGGCTCTTAGAAGAGAAGGGAATTGCAATAGCTTATGGGAAACCTTGCATAATTTTTGTTGAAGAAGGTATTGATAAAAATGAAATTGGTGGGATGCAAGGTGATGATCAGAGATTACATTTTACAAGAAATAATTTTACATCTAAAGTTGCTGATGCGATAAAAATGTTAAAAGGTGAAGTTGAATAACTGATTAGTTTTGTTCGTTCCAACAAATCCTACTTTGTTTATGAATGAGCCAAGATAGGTGGAGAATATTAAATGACAAAAGAACAATTTGTTTTGGAGCTTCAAAAAATTTAAGTGTTATAATTATGCAAAAACTAATTACAGAAAAGGAAAACAAATGAAAGTTGCCCCAAAAAATAGATTAAATTTTGCTAAATTAGCAAAGATAATTGATTCTATTCATCACCATTTTTTTCAGAAATCCGTAAAAGCAATCAATATAAACCTAACGATAAGGAATTGGTTATTTGGCTGGTACATTGTAGAATATGAACAAAATGGTGAGGACAGAGCAAAATACGGAAAAAATCTAATATCTATTCTTTCCAAAAATATTTCCATTAAAGGAATTTCTACAACTTCGTTAAAACTTTCAAGACAATTTTATTTAACTTACCCTCAGATAAGTCAGACGGTGTCTGACAAATCTTCAGATTATCCGATAGAACCCAAAGTTCTGCTGGATCACTTATCTTTTAGCCATTTTACTGAATTAGTTAAAATATCAGACAATTACAAAAGAAAGTTTTATGAATTTGAATGCATAAAAAGTATTTGGAGTGTACGGGAATTACAAAGACAAATAAATTCACTCTATTTTGAAAGAACAGGCTTATCAAGAGATAAAAAAGAATTGATTCTTGAAAATCGTCAAAAATCAATTCAACAAAAAACGAAAGAGATTATCAAAGATCCGATTCTTTTTGAGTTTCTCGGATTAGACAAATATCAAAAATTACATGAATCAGATTTAGAGAATGAATTAATTAGTAATTTACAAAGTTTCATAATGAAAATGGGTAATGGATTCTGCTTTGAAGCAAGACAGAAGCGAATTATAATTGGGGGAGAATATTTTTATATTGATTTGGTCTTTTATCACAGAATTTTGAAGTGTCATATTTTAATAGAATTAAAAGTTGATAATTTCAAACATGAATATCTTGGGCAATTAAATTCTTATGTAGCCTATTTCAAAAAAATGATAACGGAAAAAGAGAATAATCCACCAGTCGGAATTTTGCTTTGTACAAATAAAACCAAGCTTTGGTTGAATTTGCCAAAGATAGTATTAGTAATCAACTTTTTGTAAGTGAATATCTAATGAAATTACCCAAAATTGAAGAGTTACGGAAATTCATAGAAAAAGAGATGGAATTTGTTGAATAAAGTTTAAAAATATATAAATAAAAGGAGAAAATAAAATGACAAAAGAACAATTTGTTCTGGAGCTTCAAAGAATTGGAGCAATTAAATTTGGTAGTTTTACTTTGAAAAGTGGTCTGGTATCACCTTTCTATTTCGATTTGCGTGATATGATCAGCTTTCCAGAGATTTTGGATGGAGTTTCAAATCTACTGGTGGAAAGGATCAAGGATATGGATTTCGATGTATTAACTGGAATTCCTTATACAGCACTTCCCATTGCATCGCTGGTGGCAAGTAAACTTAACAAACCGCTCGTGTATATGAGAAAAGAGGAAAAAGCGTATGGAACTGGCAATAATATCATTGGGAAATTTGAAAAAGGTGCAAAGTGCTTAGTGATTGATGATCTGATAACAACAGGAGCAAGTAAGATCGAAACTGCGGAAGATTATGAAAAAGAGGGAATGATCGTCAAAGATTTTGTTGTGGTAATCGATAGAAGTTCAAATGGAAAAGAAGACCTTGCTGAAAAAGGTTATGAACTTCATAGTCTGATAAATCTTGCTGAAATTTTGGAACTGTTAGAAAGTGAAAAGTTGATTTCAGCAGAAAAAATTGAAGAAGTCAAAACTTTCACAGCAAGTATTGCAAAACCTAAAGAAATTTCAAAAGAGATTCCAAATCCTTTAACTAAAAAACTTATAAACAAAATTAGAGAAAAAAAATCAAATCTGGTACTATCGTTAGATGTGACTACTCAGAAAGATTTTTTTGAAATGTTGGATAAAGTTGGTTCGGAAATCGTAATGTTGAAAACTCACGCAGATATTATTGATGATTATGATGAGAAATTTGTGCCGAAATTACAGGAATATTCCCAAAAATACGATTTTATAATCTTTGAGGATAGGAAATTTGCAGATATTGGAAATACAGTGAAACATCAATATCAAAATGGAGTTTACAAAATTAGAGATTGGGCAGAATTTGTAACAGTGCATATGGTGGCAGGTGAAGGAATTTTGAAAGGACTTTTCAATGGAGTTGAAAATAGAAGCTCTTTTGTATTGGCAAGAATGTCATCCAAAGGAAATTTGATAAATGAGACTTATTCCAGGAAATGTTTCGAAATTGTCAGAAAATATCCCAATGTCGTTTCAGGATTTATCGGGCACGGAAAAGATGTGGAAGATATCAAAAGATATAAAGCGAAATTTCCAGCAGGAATGCTGTTATTAACTCCCGGAGTGAAACTTGAAAGAGGTTCTGATGCGATGGGACAACAATATATCACAGTGGAAGATGCAATTCAGGGTGGAGCAGATTGCATAATCGTGGGAAGAGGAATTTTGAAAGCAGAAGATCCGGGAAAAGAAGCGAAAATCTATCGTGAGCGAGCTTGGAGAGAATACGAGAAAAAGATGTAACCACGAATTAACACGAATTGACACGAAAAAGAAAAAAATTAGCCACAGACTAACACGGATTAAAAGATAAGAAATGTCAGAATTTGGATTTGTTGGATTAATGGATGAAAAGATTAATTTTTGTGCTGTCTGTGTTCACTATTGTTAATCTTTTATTAATAAGAAAAGTCAGTGGCAAAATATTCGTGAAAATTTGTGTAAATGAGCTTTGCAGGTCTCCCTACGGTCGGCTCGTGGTTTCAAAAAATAGAAAAAATGGAGGAAAATATGAAAAACTTAATCTCAATGAGAGATTTGAGCAAAGAGGAAATATTATATTTTATGGAAATTGCTCGAAAAATCGAAAACGGGGAAATTAATCCGGATATGAACCGAAAAGTTGCGGCGTTAATGTTCTATGAACCATCAACCAGAACACATTTTTCATTCGCAACGGCTATGAAGAAAATGAGCGGACAAACAATTACGATGCGAGGATCAGTGAATTCTTCCGTGAGTAAAGGTGAAACATTTGCCGATACCTTACAAACTATTGCTCAATATGCAGATATAATCGTAATTCGAACAGCTGTTGAGGGATCAGCAAGATATGCCAGCGAAATTGTTGATGTTCCTGTTGTGAATGCTGGAGATGGAGCGAATCAGCATCCAACTCAAGCACTTTTGGATCTTTATTCAATCATAAAAACACAAGGAACATTGGAAAATCTCACAATTGGAGTTGCCGGAGACCTTAAATTTGGTAGAACTGTGCATTCACTCGTACAAGCTATGAGTGATTTCAATCCTAAATTCAAATTTATCTCCCCTTCATTCCTAAAAATGCCTTCCTATATAAAGGATGATCTCAAAGAAAAAAATATTGAATTTGAAGAACTTGAGGAGATTGATAAAAAAATTGATGAACTGGATATTTTGTATGTCACTCGTGTTCAAAAAGAGAGATTTGCCGATTTGGAAGATTATGAAAAAGCAAAAGGGTCATATACTCTAAAAAAATCTATGTTAGATAATGTGAAGGATAATTTCAAGGTGATGCATCCGCTTCCGAGAGTTGGTGAAATTCAGACTGATGTGGATGACACAAAATATGCCTACTATTTTCCACAAGCAAAAAATGGCGTTTTTATGAGACAAGCCATTATTTCAATTTTGTTGGGAGGATTAGATGAAACAATTGAAAGTTGATGCTATTAAAAATGGTACGGTTATTGATCATATCCAAGCTGGAAAAGGCTTGATAATTGCAGATTTTCTAAAAACCGGAAGAGGAAATGTAATGATGATCGGTATGAACCTTCAAAGTAAAAGTTTTGGAAAGAAAGATATTATTAAGATTGAGAATAAGACTCTAACTTCCATAGAGATGAGTAGTATAGCTCTTATTTCTCCCAAAGCGACGATAACTAAAATCAAAGATTTTAAAATTGAAGGGAAGAAAAAAGTTGAATTACAAAATGAGATAGAAAGCTTAATTATTTGTCCAAATCCAAAATGTATTACAAATATGGATGAAGTTAATAGTGTTTTTTATGTTACTCAAGATGAAAATAATGTGGTTCGATGTAAATATTGTGAGAAAAAATATAGCGTTGATGAGATTAAGATTAGAATTTGAAAAGATTTTAACCACGAATTAGCACAAAATAACACGAAAAAAGAGAAGAAAAGAAAAGATTTCACGCAAAGATGCAGAAATTAATAAAACGCAGAGTACGCAAGTTGAAAAGATAGTAAATAGTGAAGAATAGATGATAAAAATTTCTGCCTTCTTTGTATTCCTCGTTGTTAGTTTTGTTTGTTTGTTTTGTTCATTGCTAAATTTAAAAAAGAGAACAATCAGGATTGATTGTTTTACGAGGAAAATAATGGCAAAAAAAATAATTTATGAAGCTTCCAGAACATTGATGGAATTTCGGTTACTTCCGGGATTGACAACTAATGAAACAACTGTATCTGAAATTTCTTTGAGAATCCCACTGGTTTATTCGGAAAAATCTGATTCTAAGTATTACTTGAATATTCCTTTGGTTTCGGCTGCAATGCAATCTGTTTCCGGATCAAAAATGGGAATAGAACTAGCAAAAAGTGGTGGTGCGGCAGTGATATTTTGTTCTCAAACTGTCGATTCTCAAGCAGAGATGGTAAAAACTATCAAGAGATATAAAGCCGGTTTTGTGAAACCCAAAATTGTTCAGCCGCAAATGTTGATCAAAGAGATGTTTCAAATTAGAAAAAATACCGGATATTCAACTTTTCCGGTAGTTGATGATAATTTTATTTTTGCAGGTCTTATCTCCAAAAATGATTATGATATTTCACTTCATTCCGAGTGCACTGTTGCTGAAAGGATGATCTCAAAAGAGAGTATTGATGTTGGGGTAAATATTCAAAATCTCAAAGAAGCAAATCGCATTTTATTGGAAAGTCATAAGTCTGTTTTGCCGATTTTAGATGAGAATGGGAAATTACTTTATCTCGTTTTTAGGAAAGATATTAACGATCATACTGAGAATCCTCTGGAAATAGTTGATGAGAAAAAGCGTTTACTGGCTGTAGCTTCAATAAATACAATTGATTATAAAAGTCGTGTTTCTGCCTTAGCAAAAGATGAAGTTGATGTTTTGGTAATTGATTCTTCTGATGGACATACCATTTATCAAAAAGAAACTTTGGAATGGATAACTAAGAATTTTCCTGAAATCCCGGTAATTGGTGGAAATATTATTACCAAATCCGGTTTTAGATTTTTGGTAAAAGCAGGTGCGAAAGCTGTAAAAGTCGGAATGGGCGGTGGTTCCATTTGTATTACTCAGGAGCAAAAAGGAACTGGTAGAGGACTTGCCACTACAATAATAGATGTTGCCGAAGAACGTGATAAATATTATGAAGAAACTGGAATTTACATACCACTTATTGCCGATGGAGGAGTAACTTCTACAAAAGATATTACGATTGCTTTGGCATTAGGAGCAGATTTTGCGATGATGGGCAGGTATTTTGCCAGAATGGAAGAATCTCCAACCGAAAAAATCGTAGTTAATAATCGAGTGATGAAGCCATATTGGGGAGAAGGATCTGCTCGAGCAAGAGAGTGGAAGAACAAACGTTATAATCAGGTAAAATTTGTGGAAGGTGTGGAAGGTTTGGTAGAATATTCAGGTCGTCTTAAAGATAATCTGGAAGAGACTTTAACCAAAATTAAATCATCAATGTCCACTTGTGGAGTGAGAAATATTCAGGAGTTTCACGAAAAAGCTGTATTGGAATTAGTTTCTGCTCTTTCTATTCGAGAAGGAAAAGCACACGATATTTATCAGGCAAATGACACAGAAGAAAAGCAAAACTTTGAAAGCACTAATTAATAAAGAAAAATGTAACCACGAATTAACGCTAATTAACACGAAAAGGAAAGAAATAAAAAAAATTGTAAAACCTCACCTTAATTCTCTCCGGCAAGGAGAGGATAATTCCCTTTCTCCTTACAGGAGAAGGGGTTAGGGGATGAGGTTGCGTTTAACTAATAAGTTTATTTTGAAATCTTCATTCGTGCTAATTTGTGTTAATTCGTGGTTTCAAAAAAGAGGAAATATGAATAGCTACAAAAAAGCTGGTGTTGATATAAAAGCGGGAGATAACGCATCAAAAATTGCTTACAAAAATGCGAAATCTACTTTTTCTTCCCGAAAAGGGATGATTGGTGAACCGGTTATTGATGAAGGATCGTATGCCGGACTGATTAATATGAGAGATTATTATTTGGTTCAATGTGATGATGGTGTGGGAACCAAAATTGAAATTGCGGAAAAAATTGGAAAATTTGACACTCTTGGTTATGATCTTTTGGCAATGGTAGCAGATGATGCAATTTGTCTCGGAGCAGAAACAATCTCAATTTCCAATACAATCGATACGAATAAAGTTGATGCATTTATAATCGAACAATTGATGAAAGGTTTAGCAAAGGCGTGTATTGAACAGAAAGTGATAATTCCCGGTGGTGAGATAGCAGAAGTTGGAAAAAGTGTGAATGGAAATATTTGGAATGCTACAGCGATTGGAGTTTTAAAAAAGGATAAACTCATTACCGGAAATGATATTAAAAAGGGTGATGTTATCATTTCATTGAAAGATAATGGCTTTCGATCTAATGGATTTTCTTTAGTTAGATATATTTTGGAAAATAGATTTGGAAAAGATGTTTACCTTGAAAAATCCCCTTTTGGGAAAAGTTGGGGAGAGATGCTTTTGGAACCTTCAATTATTTATTCTGCTGAACTTTTGAATCTTTTAGGAAGATTTGAGTGTGAACGGAAAGTGAATATTAAAGGAATTTCACATATCACAGGTGGTGGAATTGCTGGAAATTTCAGACGTATCTTGAAAAACAAAAATCTTGGAGCAAAATTTTATGATATTTTTGATCCGGTTGAAATGGTTAAAGAAATCCAACGAATAGGCGAAGTAAGTGAAGCAGAAGCTTACAAAACTTGGAATATGGGTAATGGAATGATGTTGGTTGTAGATCCCAAAGATACTGATTTTGTGATCAATAGTTTGAACATCGAAGCAAAAATTGCAGGAGAAATTACTGACTATGGAACAATTGAAATTAATACTAAGGGAAATGAACCACAGATTTTGAGATACTAATACAGGAGAAACCACGAATTTACTCGAATTGACACGAAAAGAAGAAAAAGAAAATATTTACAGCAAAGATACAAAGAACGGAAAGAATGAAGAATTTAATATTGAAAAATTGAATATTGAATATTTTACTTAGTGCTCTTAGTGGTTAGTTTTTTTTGTATTGTTTGTTTAGTTCGTTACTAAAAAATAATTCGTAGTTTCAAAAAAAGAAAAATATGAAAAAAGAAAAATCAATTGCAATTTTTAAGAAGAAAAGTATAAGAAGACATTGGGATGAAGAAAAGGAACTTTGGTATTTTTCTATAATTGATGTTGTGGCAATTTTAACAGAACAAAATAATTTTCAAACTGCAAGAAAATATTGGAATAAGCTCAAAGAACGCCTAAAAAAAGAAGGAAATGAAACGGTGACAAATTGTCACCAATTGAAAATGCTAGCAACAGATGGTAAAATGAGAAAAACTGATGTTGCAAATACGGAGCAACTTCTACGTTTAATTCAGTCCATTCCATCACCCAAAGCAGAACCATTTAAACTTTGGTTGGCAAAAGTTGGATATGAGAGAATTGAAGAAACAGAAGATCCTGAAAAAGCATTTGATAGAGCGATGAAAACTTATCTGCAAAAGGGATATTCAAAAGAGTGGATAAATCAGCGATTAAAAAGTATCGAGGTAAGAAAAGAGCTAACAGATGAGTGGCACGAAAGAGGAGTAGAGGAAGGATTGGAATTTGCAATATTGACAAATTCACCTTGTTGGATAATAGGGAAGTTTTTAAATGTTAAGTTTAGATTGATAAGAAATATCCAACAGGGTAAAATCACAAAAGCTTGGTCTGGAATGAGCATAAAAAATTATAAAAAGTACAAAGATTTAAAAAAGGAAAACTTACGAGATAATATGACCAATCTTGAACTTGTTTTGAATATGTTAGCTGAAGCTACAACAACAGAAATATCCAAAAATAAAAAACCTGAAACACTTGAAGAAAACAAAATTATTGCAAATCAAGGTGGAACGATTGCTGGGAATGCCAGAAAAGAGATTGAAGAAAAATCAGGAAAGAAAGTCATTTCAAAAAAGAATGCAAAACAACTGAGTTCTAACAAAATGAAAGAAATTCAAAATTAAAAGAGAACACAAAAAATTTAATATTTAATATTGAAGATTGAATATTCCTCCGTGCTCTCAGTGAGCTCAGTGGTTAATCTTTGTTCGTCTTGTTAGTGTTGCCTGCTCTGTTGAATATCTTTTTTATTCAACTGGAGTTCGTTGCTAAAATAAAGAAAAGGAAAAGTAGATGAAAAATCAAATTCAAATAACTCTCAAAGATAAAATTAGAGATGTTTTTGGTGAAAAAATCGAGCAAAATGCTCAGAAGTTTTTAAATCTTAATACCGGTAAGGTCAAAACTTCTAAAATTTATAATGTCACATATTCCCTTGATTCAAATTCAATAGAAAAATTTGCTAAGCTTGGTTTATGCGATGAAATTACTCAGGATTATTATTTAAATCAGTTTTACAAAAATTCAATTTATAAAAGCTTCATTCTGGTTGCAAAAATGCCGGGAGTTACGGATGATGAAGGGATTTCCGCTCAAAAAACTTTAGCCGATATTTTGGAATTGGATTTAGATGTAAATACTCAGCATATCTATTCCGAAGAACTTTTCTTAATTGAAAATGAGCTGTCAGCAGAAGATTTGAAAAATATTGCTGAAAACCTTTTGGGAAATAAACTTATCCAACATTTTGAATATGGTAAATTCACCGGTAAAATTGATTATATTCCAGAAGTTCACATCTCTTCAAACATTCGTACGGAAATTGTTGATCTTAATATTTCTGATGCAGATTTAATTGATATTTCATGTAATAAAGTGCTTTCCTTAAATCTTGAGGAGATGAAAGAAATTCGCAAGTTTTTCAATGATGAGAAAACTATTAAATTGCGAAAAGAGAAAAAATTACCGGAGGATCCTACAGATTGTGAATTGGAGATTATCGCCCAAACTTGGTCTGAGCACTGTAAACACAAAGAATTTGATGCAATAATTGATTATGAAAACCTTGAAACTGGTGAAAAAAAACAAATTGATTCTTTGTTCAAAACCTATATAAAAGCTTCCACCAATATCATAAGAGAGCGCTTGGAAAAAGTTGGAAACAATTGGCTTCTAAAGATATTCAACGATAATGCCGGTGTTGTAAAAATTGATGATAAGTCGGTTTTTATTTGGAAAGTAGAAACACATAACTCCCCTTCGGCAATAGATCCTTACGGTGGAGCGATTACTGGAATTCTGGGTAATAATCGTGATCCTATGGCGACAGGTGTTGGAGGTGGGAAACTTCTTTTCAATACAAATGTATTATGCTTTGGTCCTCCAAATTATGATAAACCTTTGATAGCCGGTCAGCTTCATCCACGACGAATTTTTGAAGGAGTACGACACGGAATTGAAGATGGCGGAAACAAATCTGGAATTCCTACTGTGAACGGTTCGATAATTTTTGATGAAAGGTACAGTGGAAAACCTCTGGTTTATTGTGGAACCGGTGGAATTATGCCGATGGATTATAATGGCAAACCATCTTGGGATAAACCGATTGATAGTGGTGATCTTATCATTATGGCTGGTGGTAGAGTTGGGAAAGATGGAATTCACGGAGCTACATTTTCTTCTACAGAACTTGATGAGCATTCTCCTCAATCTGCTGTGCAAATCGGAAGCCCCATCACGCAAAAATTGCTTTCGGATTTTATGACCGAAGCTGCCTTAAAAGGTTTGATAAAGTGTTCAACAGATAATGGTGCTGGTGGTTTATCATCTTCTGTTGGAGAATTGGCTTTGATAAGTAACGGCGCAGAAATTTATCTGGAAAAAGTTCCTTTGAAATATGCAAACTTGCAACCCTGGGAGATATTTATTTCTGAATCTCAGGAAAGAATGAGTTTGGTGATTGAACCTGAAAAACTTGCAGAGCTTTATGATTTAGCCGAAGCTAGGGAAGTAGAATTATCAAATATTGGGAAATTTACTGATTCCGGTTACTTGGAGGTGAGATTTCAAAACGAGATAATTTCATATCTTGATCTTGATTTCCTTCATAATGGTGTTCCTCGTAAACATTTGAGTGCCGAGTGGAAAAAGCCTAATCTTGTTGAACCAAATATTCCTCAAAACCTTGATTACAATGATATTTTGTTAAAATTGATGGGAAGTTATAATATTTGTTCACGAGAAAATGTGATTCGGCAGTACGATCACGAAGTAAAAGGTAAAACAATAATCAAGCCATTGATGGGAAAAGATGGGAAAACTCCTCAGGATGCAGCTGTGATGAGATTGGATTTTGAGAGTTTTGCAGGACTTGCAATTTCTAACGGAATTTGTCCGAAATATGGAGATATTGACGCTTATGAAATGAGTGCCGGAGCTTTTGATGAAGGAATTCGTCAGATAATTTCAGTTGGCGGAAAGCTTCCTGAAATAAATGATAGATCAAATAGATTCTGGACTGTTAATGATAATTTTTGTGTTCCCGATTCCGCCTTTGATCCTGTAAATAATTTAGATGGAAAGCAGAAACTAGCCAAACTTGTGCAGATGAATGAAGCACTGTATGATATGTCCACTTTCTTCAATATTCCGATGACTTCCGGTAAAGATAGTATGAAGAATGATTTCAAAGCTGGAAATGTAAAAATTTCCGTACCTCCTACAATCCTTTATTCAATGGTTGCAAAGGTTGATGATGTACGCAAAACTGTTACAAGTAATTTCAAAGCAGAAGGAGATTTTATCTATATTCTTGGCAAAACTTACGATGAACTTGGAGGCTCAGAGTTTTATAAATTGTTTGATGAACTCGGGGTAATTTCTCCCAAAGTACGTAAAATTAATGCAAAAAGATTATATGAAAAAGTAACTAAGGCAAATGAACAAAATCTCATAGAATCTTGCCACGATCTTTCTGATGGTGGGATGGCAATTGCAATTTCCGAAAGTGCTATTGGTACAGAATTTGGAGTTGAATTGATCATTTCAAATTTCGAAGAACTAAGTTTAAATGCAATTCTTTTTTCTGAATCTCATTCTCGATTTGTGATAAGTATTAATCCTAAAAATAAATTAATATTTGAAGAATTGCTTGGGCAAGATTGTTTACTCATTGGAGAAGTAACTTCTGAAAAGAAGGTGAAAATAGCTTTGAAAGATAAAATTGTGGTTGATGTTGAGATTGATGAATTGCAGAATGCTTGGGATAAAGGGTTAGGAAATTGAATATTTGAAAAATGAATATTGAATATTATTCCCATGCTCTCAGTGTGCTCTATGGTTAATTTTTTTGTTTGTTTTGTTCGTCGCTAAATTCTATTGTGCAATCAAGTTGATTGTGCTACAAAAGGAAAAAATATGAAAAACGTAAAAGCATTAATAATAACAGGTTTTGGAATAAATTGTGAAGAGGAGATGGCAGCAGCTTATAAGCTTGCCGGAGCAGAAACTAAAATTGTACACTTAAACGATATTTTTTCTGAGAAAATATCTATTCACGATTATGATATTATGAATTTCCCCGGTGGATTCTCATTTGGTGATGATCTGGGGTCAGGAAAAGTTCTTTCTAATAAAATGAAATTCAAAAAAATGAAATCGGGAAAACTTTTCTTTGAGGATATTAAAGATTTTTTAGATGAAGAGAAATTTGTTTTTGGTGTTTGTAACGGATTCCAATTTTTAGTAAAAATGGGGCTTTTACCAAATTTGAATTCTGATTTTGAACAGGAAATTACGCTAACTGGAAATAATTCAGCAAAATATGAGGATAGATGGGTTCATTGCAAAGTGAATGAAAATAGCAAAACACCTTTCCTGAAAAGAATTGATAAATTGTTTGTTCCAGTTCGTCACGGTGAAGGCAAATTGATAATCAAAAATGAGCAAATCAGGAATAAGATTGTTGAAAAGAATTTAAATTGTCTAACTTACTGTGATGAATTTGGAAAAGAAACTTCCGAGTATCCTTTGAATCCCAATGGAGCAGATTTGAACTGTGCAGCCCTTACAGATGAAACCGGAAGAGTTTTCGGTTTGATGCCGCATCCCGAAGCTTTCTTGAGTTTGTATAATCATCCTAATTGGTCGCAACTTAAAAGGCAGAATCCAGATATTTATGAAGATGGGGAAGGATTGCAGATATTTCGTAATATTGTGGAATTTATTCACCGCAAAAACGTTAAGAGCACGAAAAAAAAATAGGAACGAACAAAACGAACAAAAAGAACAAAAAGAATTTTACCAGTAGAGTAGAGACAGGTTTCCAGATATTCCATATAAATTTAATAGTTGTTC
>JAIORE010000049.1 GCA_021108315.1 Candidatus Cloacimonadota bacterium | reverse complement strand
TTTTTCACTTCCGACCGAACGGAAAATTAGTCGCACTGGATTTTCACCAGCTGACTATACAACACCTCGTGACGCACCAGACTTTCACGGACAAAAGAAAAGATGAATATCCAATATCGAACACAGAACGATGAATAACGAAGGAAAAAAGAAAAACATCAGAATTAGAATTAGTAGGATTAGGATTAGGGAATGAGATAATAGGATTAATACGTAAATCAAAAACAAAAAAACCACGAATTCACTAATCTTTAATCGTGAATTCGTGGCAGAATATTTTTTTCTCTTTGCTTTGTTATCTTTTTCTTAGTCCGTGAAAGTCCGTGGCAAAAAATTATAGTTCTGCCTAATCTTTTAATACCCTACTCAAATCATTCCCCGAAGGATTCTGAAATACCTTAAGATCAAATTGTTGAACAATTGCCAGCAAATGATCAAAAATATCGGATTGAATTGCTTCGTAATTTACCCAAGCAGTATCATTTGTAAAGACATAAACTTGGATTGGTACACCCAAAGGAGTTGGAGCAAGCTGCCTTATTAGAAAAGTTAGATTGTGATCAATTCTAGTATTCTGCTTCAAATATTCACCAATGTAAGCCCGAAAAGTACCAATATTTGTAAGTCTCCTGCCATTTATCAATTGAGATTCATCAACATTGTTTTTTTCATTATATTCTTTAATTTCCGCTTTTTTGAGTTTTAGATATTTTTTTAGATAAGTAAATTTTTCAAATTTCTCTAACATTTCAGAATCACAGAATTTAATGGTAGAAATATCAATATTTATGGAACGTTTTATTCTTCTTCCACCAGTTTCCGTCATTCCACGCCAGTTTTTGAAAGAACCTTCAATCAATTTATGAGTTGGAATTGTAGTAATTGTTTTATCCCAATTTCTAATTTTTATCGTATGCAAAGCTACATCAATAACGTCTCCATCTGCATTGAACTGGGGAACTTCAAGCCAATCTCCGATCTTGATGAGATCATAAACCGTAATTTGAATACTTGCGAGAAACGACAGTATTGTATCTTTGAAAATGAGTAGAATCACTGCCGTCATTGCTCCTAAACCACTGATGAGTAGCAAAGGAGATTTCCCTAAAAGTGTAGCAATTATTGCAATTATTCCCAAGATAAAGAAAAAAATCGTAATAATCTGTAAATAACCTTTTATGGGACGGTTTGCCGATTTCGGAAAAGAAAGATAAATATCATTCACAGCGGTTAGTAAAGATGAAATTGCTCCCAAAGAAACCCAAATCATCAAACTTATACATACTCTCTGGATAAAACTTTGGAAACTCGGAACACCATTTGAAGTTAAATATAAAAACAGTAAAGGCAAAAGCCAGATAACTTTATCTAAGACTTTGCGCTCCATAAAGGCATCATCCCATTTGTTTTTCGTTTTTTTAATTACATGAAAAATAATTCTTAAAATCACTTTCTTAGAAATTAAATATATTATAAAAGATAAAATTGCAAGGAGTAAAATTACAATCAATTCAGTAACAAAAGGATTTGTGTGAAACATTTTTTCTACGAGCTGATTCATTTATTTTGTCCCATTCTTTTTTGATGTTAATTCTGATGAAATTCTGATAAATTCTTTGAATATTAGCTGTGGGCAATCCGGTCTTGATTTAAATTCCGGATGAAATTGTACACCAATGTAGAATGGATGGTCAGGAAGTTCCACAATTTCTACCAATAAGTTATCGGGAGAAGTTCCTGAAATAACCATACCTTTCTTTTCAATAATTTCACGATATTTATTATTAAATTCATAACGATGACGATGCCGTTCAGAAATCATCTCTTTTTTGTAAATTTTATGTGCAAGTGATTTTTTTTTCAATTTACAATCATAAGCACCAAGTCTCATTGATCCACCCAACATTTCAATATAACGTTGATCTGCCATCAAATCAATCACGGGCTCAGGACATTCTTCATTGAATTCACTACTATAAGCATTATCAAATCCACAAACATTTTTTGCAAATTCTATCACCGCAACTTGCATCCCCAAACAAATTCCAAAAAACGGAATATTTTTCTCTCTGGCATATTTCGCAATGGCAATTTTGCCATTAATTCCTCTCACGCCAAAACCACCCGGAATCAAAATGCCATCAGCTTCTTTTAATTTTAGAGAAATATCTTCCGAAGTTAGAGTTTTTTCGGAATCTACCCAAGAAATATTTAATTTCAATTTATTGCTAGCAGCAGAATGAATCAAGGCAGCTTCCACACTTTTGTAAGCATCTCGATGCTCTACATATTTTCCACAAACCGCTATTTTAACTTCATCTTCAGGATATTTAATATTATCAATAATTTGTTGCCAATCAGAAAAATCAATTTTATTTTTTTTAAGTTTAAAGTGGTCACAAATCTTGCCATGTAAATTTGCTCCGATAAAAACTTTGGGAACTTCATAGATACAATCTACATCCATAGCATTTATTACATTAATTTTGGGAACATTTGTGAACATTGCGATCTTAGATTTGATTTCATCATTGAATGGTTTTTCTGAACGGCAGAGCAAAATATCCGGCTGAATCCCAATTTCTCTAAGACTATTCACTGCATGTTGAGTCGGTTTCGTTTTTATCTCTGCGGCAGCTTTGATATAAATCACATAAGTTAAAAAAATGAACAGTGTGTTTTGAATTCCTTCTTCCATTCTGAATTGACGAATTGCTTCCAAAAACGGCAAACTTTCAATATCTCCGACTGTTCCACCAACTTCTGTGATCACGATGTCATTCCCTTCGGCAATTTTACGAATGCGATGTTTGATTTCATTGGTGATATGAGGAATTACTTGCACGGTTTTCCCTAAGTAGTCACCTTTTCTCTCTTTTTGAATTACCGTTTCGTAGATCTGTCCTGAAGTCGCATTGGAATCTTTGGTTAAAGATCCTCCGATAAACCTTTCATAATGCCCTAAATCTAAATCTGTTTCTGAACCATCATCCGTAACAAAAACTTCTCCGTGTTGAAATGGGCTCATAGTTCCCGGATCAACATTCAGATACGGATCAAATTTCTGCATCACAACTTTGTATCCCATTTTTTTGAAAAGCAATCCGATTGAAGAAGATGCTATTCCTTTACCAAGTGATGATAAAACTCCACCAATTACAAAGATATGCTTTGCCATTTTTACCTCTATATTTTTTATTTTAAATTATATTTTAGCAACGAACAAGACAAACAATGCTAACAAAAGAAATTATCACCGCAAAGAAAGTTAAACAAGTAATATAAAACTAAACTCATCCCCTAACCCCTTCTCCTGCAAGGATCCCGATGAAATATCGGGACTCTCCATTGCAAAAGAGGATTAAGCTAATGTTTTCTTTCCTTCATCCCATGTTTACCACTTGTATCGGTCAAAGCCCTATCATTACACGATATTGTAATAAATTATTAGACGTAATTTGATCTTGATCAAAAAATTAGCTTTTCAAGAAATTTATTTTTACCTAATTTTATATTTTTCCATTCTTTTCAGCATTTTTTTGATTATTTGTTTGACAAATTATAATAGCTTCTGATTTTTAATATCAGTTACAATAAATTTTCTGTGTATAGTTCTGCAAAATTATTGGAACTATATTTTTTTCCTAAATAATTACTCATTTAACCATTTTTTATTTCTTAGACGTACACTATTTCACTTAATGTCTTTATTAGTGAGGCATATATAAATGTCAAGATTTAAATTATTAGACGTAAAATAATGTTGCGATATTCTTATCTCTTTTCATAACAGTAAATTATGGAATTAGGAATGTCTAAACTGGTAAACATGGGCTTCATCATTCATCATTCATTATTCATCATTCATTATTCGATATTCATTTTTCCTAAATATTCTTAACTATTGCTTGGCGATTCAATACTAAAATTGGTTCTTCATTTGCATCAAAAAATTTGAATGACACACTTTTATCAATACAACGATCGTAAGAATAGTAATTTGTAAGTGTTCTATTTCCAGAATTTAATCCAATAGAAATTGAGCAAAACATTTTGCTGTTCATCAAGGCATTTTCTAAAATGAAATTTCCTTTTTTCTCTTCTGAGAAAGTAAGATAGCGAATATCACCATCTTCAAAAAGTATTTTTACCGAATTATAATAGTTCTTTTTATAATAAATCTTCTCTGCAAAATAAATTCCATTTAAAGAGCTTCTTTCTACTTCCATTTCAATTTTTCCAGTTGGCAATATCACAATCTGATTACTTTGAATATTACCATAATAAGCTTTGGGAGGAATATTTTTTATAAATAATGATAGTGTATTTTCTTTAGTAAAAATTGTATTTATTTTACCTCTAAGAGCTTGAGTCAAATCATCAGCTTTGTTATACATAACTTTGTAATCTGAATCTAACATTTTTAAATAATGAGATAGTAGATTTTCATAATTAATATCCAAAATAGTTGCCAGTTCTGGAGAGGGGAAATTTAGGAAAACAAATTTCTTTTGCTGTTCGATAATCTTTGCCCAAATATCTTCAAGTGATTGTTCCATCTTTTGTAACTTACTATAGGTATCATCTACAAAATTTTGATTTATATTTTTCCAACCAATTTCAATAAAAGCGTCCAAATCATCTAACCATTTTAAATAATATTCTGGTTTGAGGTGCATTACATCCTCTGGAATTTCTGATAAAAACCGTTCTTTGAGACGTTCTGTAGAAATTTCAATAAAAGGGAATGCCTTTTTTTTACGAATTGCTAAAGATAGTTCCTCCAGTATGGCTATTTCATTCAAAGAAAAGACATTGTTTTGAGAATTATGAATTTCTCCTGATACAGAAACAATATTTTTTTCATGAATTTCTAATATGTTATTTACTATTTTAAATGCTATTTGGGAAAGATTATTCATTTTACTTCCAATTTTGTTTTACTAATATTTTTGATCGAATGCTCAATAATCATTTCTCCGATCTTTTTAAACTTTTTAACTTCACCACTTACATAAAAAATATCAGTTCCTTTTGTTTTTGTTTCAGGATTAGGAATGATTGATAAAAGACGCTCTGCAATAGCTTTTGTACTATCAATAAGTTTAACTTTATTACCTGTAATTTTCTTTATCTGTTCTTTTAAAATCGGATAATGGGTACATCCTAAAACCAAAGTATCGATATTTTTTGATAGCATTGGTGAAATATATTTCTTTAATAATTTTATAGATGACTGGGAATTCATTTTTCCACTTTCTACTAATTCAACTAAGCCTTCTCCAATACTAATATGCACATTTACATTGTTAGTATACTTTTCTCTAGTGCTATTATAAAGTTCACCATCGAAAGTTCCCTTCGTTGCCAAAATTCCAATATTTCCCGAAATTGTATTTAAAGCTGCTGGTTTTATTGCCGGTTCCATTCCAATAAATGGAATTTCATAATTTTGGCGTAAATATTCTATTGACGAAGCTGTTGCTGTATTACAGGCTACTATAATTATTTTGCAGCGTTCTTTGATAAGAAATTGTACTATAGATTTAGTTAAATTGATTATTTTAAATTTAGATTTGTTTCCATAAGGGCAATGCGCATTATCTCCAAAATAGATGATGTTCTCAAAAGGAAATTTTTTACGGATTTCTTTAAAAATAGTAAGACCACCAACTCCAGTATCAAAAACTCCAATTGGCTGTTTATTAAATTTATTCATATTTTATAAGAGTGCTTTTTTTGCAAAATTTAAAAATAACAATTTATTGTCAAGCGTGCTTTTTTATTTATATTTTCAATAAAATCAAAAAAGTTGTCTCAAGAAATTATCTTTAGCAACTCAAATAGAGAGAGGAAATTATGAATGAACTTCAATTAAAAAAAGGTGATAAAGCTCCAGACTTTGAGCTTGTGAATCAAAATAATGAGAACATAACATTAATAAGCTTTTCAGGAAAGTGGTTGGTACTCTATTTTTATCCAAAGGATAATACACCGGGTTGCACAACAGAAGCAATAGATTTTACTTCTTTAAAAAAAGAGTTTAATAGCTTAGAGACGAAGATAATCGGAGTTAGTAAAGATTCAGTAAAAAGCCATATTAATTTTATTGCAAAAAAATCTCTAAGAATAGATTTATTGAGTGATCCTGAACACCAAACTATGGAACAATATGGAGTTTGGAAACTTAAAAAAAATTACGGAAGAGAATATATGGGAGTTGTTCGAACTACTTTTTTGATTAATCCGGAAGGAAAAATTGAAGAAATCTGGAATAGTGTTCGAGCAAAAGAACATGCTTCTAAAGTTTTGGAATATTTGAAAAATGTAATTTGATTTTTGATTAGTTTCAAATCTCCAATATCTCTAACTTGTTAATAATGAAAATAAATACTGTTTTTATTATAAATTTTCAAAACTTGACTCGAGATTTTACTCCTCAATCTATCTTATTACTGTGCACTCTTGGGTGATTTTTCTTTCATTTAAATAGAATTTATATTTCAGCCATAAGTTCTCTATTTGCCATAACATCTTTGCTTAAAGGATTTTGTGATTTATTGTATTTTCTTCTTCTGCCATCGAAAGCTGATATAATTTCAGGTAGAAATATTTCCCAAGCTATTGGATTGATCGGTAAACTTGTTCTATATGCATTTTTAAATTGGTTGAATATTTTTTGAAATTTTTCAAAAGGATATATTGAAGCCCAAAACAGCAGAAAATGAATTAAATCGGATTCAGGATAATCATATTCCCATTCAGAAAAATCCAGCATATAATATTTTTGCTCTTTGCTACTCACTATGAAATTCTTAGGATTAGAATCTTTTAAACAAATCTTTTTCCCTTTTTTTGATTCCAAAGAGTGTAATTCAACAAATAGTAAAGCAAGTTTAGTAAAATCTGGATTGATCAGATCAATGATCGGATTACCCTCTATGTATTCCAATATCACAGTATTTTTACCATTATGATCTAATAATTTGGGAACAAATTTTGGTTTCTTCCTGTAAATATAGAGTTCTTTTTTGAATTCCGTATGATTTCTGCAAATCTTTATAATCTGGTTTTTGTCTTTTTGAATGATAATATTAGATTTCATTTTACATCCTTAACTATACTAACCGCCAAGTGGTTTTCCTTTTTTAAACGCCCATCTCGTTTCTCCCGAAAACATTCGGGATCTTGGGAATACGGAAGACATTACGAAGATCCCGAACGCTTTCGGGATAACAAATTTCTAACAACTAAAAAAAAGTTAAATAGAAATTTTTATCGTGCAGATTGATTCATCCAAGATGTTCATACAGAGTACTACAAAAATATTTTGCCCTAAAACACGAATATTATAAATATTTTACTGTATCAATAATTTCATTCGCAGCAATTTCTACCTCAGACATTGTAGTGTATCTACCTGTAGAAAAACGAATGGTTCCCATTGCAAAATTCAAAGGGATATTCATAGCTTCCAATACTAGCGAAATATCAATATTTCCAGAATGGCAGGCTGCTCCAGCTGACGCAGCAACATCTTTTATACAAGCGAGTAACTCATTAGCTTTTATGTCTGGAAAAGATAAATTCAAAGTATTGGGAAGACGTTTTTCGGGATGCCCATTTAAACGAATTTGGGGTAAAGCTTCTTTTAGAAGTGAATACAAATAATCTCTCGTTTTCTGATAATGAATAGCATTTTTCTTTAAATTTTGCTGAGCTATTTCACAAGTCTTTCCTAATCCTACAATTTCCAATACATTCTCGGTTCCGGCTCGTAAATTATTTTCCTGATTTGCTCCGAAAATTAATTTTTCAAGCTTGATTCCTTTGCGAATGTAAAGTGCTCCAATTCCTTTGGGAGCATAAAGTTTATGTCCGGCAATACTTAATAAATCTACTCCTAATTCTTTTACATCTACATTAATTTTACCTAATGATTGAGCAGCATCCGTATGGAAAAAGATATTATGTTTTTGGGCAATTTCTCCAATTTTTGCAATAGGTTGTATCGTTCCCACTTCATTATTGGCATGCATTATAGTAATCAGAATTGTTTCATTTCTAATAGCAGCTTCTACATCTTGATGATTTACCATTCCAAATTTATCCACCGGCAAATAAGTAGTTTCAAACCCAAATTTTTCTAAATATTTGCAAACTTGAATAACTGCCGGATGTTCAATAGAAGAAGTAATAATATGATTTCCTCTATTTTGATGAGCAAAAGCAATTCCCCGAATGGCAAAATTATTTGCTTCCGTTCCCCCACTGGTGAAAATAATTTCAGTCGGTTCACAGTTAATCAATTTAGCAACTTGTTCACGTGCATTTTCAACTGCCATTTTAGTTTTCAAACCATAAATATGAGAACTTGACGGATTTCCAAAATATTCATCAAGAAAAGGTCGCATTGCATCTGCAACTTCTTTGGAAATAGGTGTAGTAGCATTATAATCTAAATATATTGGTTTCATTTTTTTACCTTAATATTTTTGAATTTGAAATTTATTATACACATTTATATAAAAAATCAATTTTGATAATTCAAAGTTTTTACTTTTGTTTGTGTCGCGTATAATAATTGATTTTTTCTCATTTCTCAACAATTTTACTATCATTAATTCTTCTAAGCAAACTGGACAATATATTATAATTCTGTTTTATAATTTCTACTTTTTTGCAGCTTTGCTAATCGCTTTTTCTCACGTTTTCTTTTCTCCTGAATCTTTCTTCGCTCGTTTGCTTCTGTTATGGAGTGTACAATCTTTCCAATGGTTCTGCGTTTTTCAAAGTTTTGTATTTGGTTTTCTTTACTAAAATTCTTTAATCTATTTTTTAATTTGATATTCAATAAAGGTTCATTTTTTAACAATCGTAAAAGTAATTCATCTTTTTCTTTATTGGTTAATTTAGTGACATAATTTGAATATTCATCAATATTTCCCAATGAACCTGAATTGCTATTCTGAGCAGCAACTGCAATCGCATCTTCATCAATTTCAAAAACATCTACAAAATCTAATAACGCTCCACTTAATGAATTCAAATTGTTAGGAACTTGAGGTTCGTTAATCTTCAAATCAATATCCTCCCAATCATTAAGAACCATTTCCGTATTCACTTTGAGCCAAATCAAGTATAAACAACGATAATCCCCTGATAAAATATCATTCCTCAATGTTACTAATGAAGCAAGGTGACCTTCACCGTCAATCCAACCAGCTCTCCCCTCTTCATCTGAAATACAAATATTTAGAGTGCTGAAATCAGGTTTTTCAATTAGATATACTGCATCCGCAATGCAATATTGCTTTAACTTATTGATATCTATAAGATTATTCGGTAGTTTGAAAACAAGCTGAGTTGTTCCCCAGTTAGAAATATAGAACATTGCATCAAAATATTTTTCTACAACTTCTATTTCATTTTTCTGGAAATCACTGTAATTATATATAAAGATGGCTCCGGTATTTGTAGGATTTGTTCTGCTAGACCATCTACCTATTTCTTTCTTATCTTTTTCGGATAAAGGTTTATCAATAGCCAGAAATTCATAAAATTGATATTCACTCATATTTTCACCTTTCAATTTTAGTTATATTTTTCGGTTCTAACTCATTTACAAATTTTCCAATCATCTCATAATCAATCTCCGAAATACTTTCTTTGATTCCTGAAATCTTCTTAATAATTGTTTTTTCAATAAAATTCATTTTTTCAAAATTAAATTCATATCCTAATAATGCTGTGCTTACTGCATGTAGTCGGAGGATTTCAGAAAAAGAATTATCAAATTGATTGATTGCTTTTTCATCTTTCTCAGCACAACATAGAAATAACCCAATTATTTTAGTTGTAAGAATACTTTCATTCGATTCACAAAGTTTTTTCAATTTTTTATATACAGAACCTATATGAATTGATCCTCCAATTATTATCCTATTAAAGTTCTCAATTTTATAATCTTGATTTTCACGAAGATTTATTAATTCAATTTCATTAGAATTTAGTTTCTCTGCAATTATCTTCGCTACTTTTTCTGTAGTTCCGTGTTTAGAGATGTAAATGATTCCTGTTTTCATTTTAAATCCTTCTGATAAATTTTTATTCCATGTTTTTCAAGTTTTTCTTCAATGTAATATTTATGGTCAATTCCAATTGCAACCAATATTTTTTTATTTGGATTTTCTCTAACTATTTTTTGAATATTTTCAACAATATGATTATTCCTTTCATTCTCAAATTCTACAATAAATTTATATTGGGAATTTTGGGATAAAATATGGTATTTAAATTCACTTTTTGTTTTCCATAAGTTAGTAATGTATTGTGAGTTAATATCTTCAAAATCTTTATTTTCAAAATACTCATTAAAAAGAGAAAACATTCCTCCAATAAATTTTATTTCTGAAATAAGAGTAGTATCACTAAAAGCTTTTTGCTGCAATTCTTGCCATTTCATTCCTTTCTCATTATCCCACCAATCAATACCGTAAATTGGTATTTTATCCACTTTTGCTAAGGGAATCATGAATTTCTTAAAATCAAATGGTGTTCCGGTAAAGCTTTTATCATCCACATGTTTTTGTTGTGTTTCTACACAAAGAATATCCGGTTTTAATTGCTGATAAATTTCTCCCATTCGCTCGTAAGTATAATATTTCGCATTTTCATGTGACTGATGTATCCCTCCGAGAACAAATACTCCTCCTGTTACTTGCGGATTAACACATGAATAAAATATAGTTTTTGAATGTTTCATTTTGATATAGTAATATTTTGCCAATTCCTTAATTCTTTTCACTTTTATACTTGCTTATTGCTTAAGGGACAATAAAAAATCTTCCCCGCATCAAAGTTTGTTTTGTTTCTCAAAAATAGTTTTCATTGCTTAATCGAAACGAATTATATTAACTATTCCCCCGTTATTTATTGGAGTGACATTCTTTTTTTATTGTCTAACATAATATCCTCCAGACAAATTAATTAAAAGAATAATTATTTTCATTATACAAAATTGTCAAATCAAACCGTGTAAATTCTATTTTTCCTTCAATGGAAATTTTGGCTTATTAAAAAATAAGTTAAATACAAAGAAGAAAATTATCTGCATCGAATAAAGTTTTATTTTTAATCTGAAATTAATTAGTGACAAATTTCTATAATGAAAAAAAATAACATTAAAGGTGAAAAAATGAATAAGAATGAAAAATTAAAACATATAACAAAAATGCCTTGGGGTTATTGGGTTCGTTTTTATCGTAAAAGAAAGACTATTATCAGTCAGATGTTCAAATTCAAAGATTATTCTACAAATGCAGAATGTTTGTTAGAAGCTCAAAAGTGGAGAGCTAAAAATAAACCGCTTTCCACTCAATTATCCAAACTTAAAGAAACTCCAAATAAATTTAACAAATTACAAATAGTAGGTGTTTGTATTGAATCATTCCCCCGGAAATATAAAATCACGCAATATGCACGTGCATTTTGGGGTGAAAATGGAAAAACTCGCAGTAAGCGTTTTTCAATCGACAAGTATGGTAAAAAAGAAGCTATCGAAATGGCGAGAATTTTTAGAATTAATAAAATGAAGGAACTAAATAAGAAAAATAATTCAACAAAAAAATGATATAATTTAAAATAAGTTTTTAATTTATTATTCACAGTAAAATTGCTAATCTACAATAAACAAACTAAGGATTTCCTAGCGTAAACCAGTGTGGAAATCCTGTTGAACAACATCGAAAAATGGGAAGAAAAGCATTCTGGACTTCACACATCTTTTCGGGTGGAGTTCATAAGGCAACAGGAAAATAAAAAAACTAACCTCAATCCTATCCTATCCTGTAAAATAAGGAAACTCTCAACCTCTTCAATTTTCAACTCCTTGGATGATATTTCTGATGTTGAGTTTTAATAAACCGCATATCAATATTTGTGTAAATTTGAGTTGTATTTATACTGGCATGACCCAATAATAGCTGAACTACTCGCAAATTTGCTCCGGCTTCCAATAAATGCGTGGCAAAAGAATGACGGAATGTATGTGGTGAAACTTTTTTTTTAATATTATTTTTTCGAACTATTATATCTATTATCTTCCAAACACCCATTCGACTGAGCTTATTACCAAATCTATTTAAAAATAAAACATCGTTCTGCTTTTCTTTTAACAAAAGATTTCTTGCAGACAAATTGTATTTTTTCAAAAAAATTAATGATGTTGAAGCAATAGGAACAATTCTCTGTTTACGACCTTTTCCTGAAATCCTAACTAATTTCTCTTCCCAATAGACATCATGGATTGTCAAATTTATCAATTCAGAAATTCGCAAACCACAAGCATAAAGTAATTCTAATATTGCTTTGTTTCTTATAGTTAGAACTGTATTGGTTTCAATAGAATCAAGAATCATTTCCATCTCTTCTTTAGATAATACATCGGGAATTAGATGCGAACTTCTTATACTTGGAATATCGTTGAAATCAACTTCTAATTCTATTTCTTCCTCGTCTAAAAATCCAAAAAAAGATTTTAACGAACTTCTTTTCCTACTTATACTAGAAGAATTTAATCCAATATCTTGAAGTGAAACAAAAAAATTAATAATTTCTGATGACTTGATTTTTTCAGCATCAATTAATACAAAATTTAGGAATTCTTTTACATCATGAGAGTAGCTTTCAATGCTATTAACTGAAAGTCCTTTTTCAACTTTTAAGTAATATTTGTAATTGTTGAAATATGCTAAATTATGATTATTAATCTTTTTCGTTGTTTTCGTCATCTTTTTCTGATTTATCATCTTCAATAATCGTAAAATCAGCATCCACATAGTCTTTGGTTTTCTTTTTTTTTGAAGTACTTTTCGGAAAATACCGCTTTTTTATAACAATAAAAGCAATTATTGCTACCCAAATATACCAAAATCTTGCCACAAAATACAAAAAAGATATTCCCATTTTAAAAAGAAGAAACAACACTACTGCAATTACAATAACATTAAATACTTTATTCATTTTTACCTACTTTTTGATACAATTTCCGAAAAGAAGGAGCAAAAACAGATGAAGGATGATCTTTTAAAAAATCTTCAATTTTAGTAACATCATAATTTTCGGGAAACTCAATCTGATTTTTACTTAATAACATATATTCAGCGAAATCGTTGTTCTCAAATTTCCGTTCTACAATTTCTTTAACATATTCGTGATAATGATTCTGCAAAGCCCATTCCAATGCTAAAAAAATCAATTCTTCATTACCAATATCTTCTGCTGTCAACGTTTCTATGGCTTGTGGAACATGATACAACTCTTTTTGTTTAAGTGCGTTAAACAATGTCTCCTTTAATTCTTCATCCAAATTATTAATTAATTTTGAAATCCACAGAACATCATTAATAATTTCATTATCAGGAATATTCACAATCATCTCAGTAAGCAAACTGTTAGCTGCTGCATCATTTGTGAAAATTGAGAGGAGATATGAATAATAAGAACCTAAATTATATGTACTTGATCCTTTTTCTTGCTGATTCATTAATATCATCAAAGACTTTCTACTTCTATCATAATCTCCCTTCATCATTAAATAATGAACAATTTTGAACTCAAGTTTATATTTTTCATTTAGATTCAGAGCAAATTTTTTCGCATCCCGATAATATCCGACAATTGTTTCTTCCGATTCATTATTCATTATCGAAAGATCACCTAATATTTCCCGACACATTTTACCCGAATTTGTTCTATTGCGATGACGTTTGGATTGAAGCGACTTATCATTATATACTTGTATAAGATATTGCTGGGCTAAATCATACTTTTTATCCAAAATATACAATTGAGCAATCTTAATTTTTGCGTCACTAATCTTGTAAGTGTCTTTTATGATAGCTGAATAATCAAGATAAGCTTGTAAGGCAATTTCATAATTATTTTGAGCAACAAGTTGATCTGCAAAGAGTAGTAATTTATTTGGTTGCAACTTCTTGTAAATCTCAATAGCATCTGTAATATGATTTTGATGAGCTAATGATAAAGCTAAAAGTTCCAACAAAATTTCATCTTCCGAAGTCTCTAAAAACTTCTTCATTAAAGTAATCTTGGAAGAATCTTCTTTTAAAATATTTTTGAACTTTCCAATGATAAAGTGCAGATATTTTTTATTTTTTTTTAGATAATTTATATATTCTTTTATTGAATTGTCATATTCTTTTATATTTTGATAGTTCCCAGCTAATTCTTTGGAATAAAGGCTTTCATCTTTTGATATTCTTCGCGCTTTTTTATAAAGTTCATTGGCATATTCATAATGGTGAAACATTTCAAAAATAAGTGCGAAGTTTCGATATTCATTGATTTTTCCGGGAAAATCTTTAAAGTACTTGTCAGATATTTTTTTTGCTTGCTTAACATTACCTTTAGTAAGATCAATTCCAATTTTTTTAATCGAATAATTAAATTTTGGAAAAAAAATCTTTTTAATTTTTAATAGACTATCTGCTTTAGAAATTTTAGAATTTATTATATAGTTTCCTATCAATTTTTCTGCAATTTGATAATCTGAAGGATATTTTTTGAGCAGATCTTCATAGATTTTATTTGCTCTTTCAAATTTACGACGAGAAGTCAATTGATTAGCTTGACGAAGTAATATCTTCTTTTCATCAATTTGTCCAAATAAAACGAGAAAAACAGATAAAAACAGATGTAAAAGTATTATTTTTTGCATATAGAATTATTGATTCCTTTTTTTTTCGTTCTTTCTATTTCACTTATGTTTCTGCACCTATATTAAGTTACAAATAACATATGAATTTTAAAAATATTTTGCTTAATATAGGTGCAGAACAGCAGGATGAGTTCAATGAATAAGAAGACAGATTATTATGATTAAAAAATAATTATTAAAAACTCGGAGATAAATATTCAATTTTAAATATCATCATCTTTAAAAACTCTCTTAGACCAAGTAATTCTTTTTTCTTCATCTTTTATGGCAAAAGTTACAAAATAGATTGCTCCCCCAACTAAAGCGAGAAATATATAAATTGCTGTTGCCCACGTAACGATATTTGGAATTTTTATTACACTTCCCTTTAGCGAAATGATTGCAAGAAGAATTAAACTCATTATGAATAAACCATAAAAATAATAGTTCAATCTTTTAAATCCCAATGAATGCTTGAAGGGAATTTTGGGTTCATTTTTTTCATCTTTTGGTAATTTATGCTTCTTGCCACTTTTTGATATAAGAAAAGATATTATCGGTAATAAAATCACAATTAACCATCCACCAAGGAACAAAGCCTTTTTAGGATAACCTTCATAACCATGAATAATAAGTTTATAAGCTTCAGTAAGAATCAAAGCTGTTATCACCACAGGAAGTAATAATTTAATAAAATAATTCCACCAAATTCCAACCTTAATTTCAGAAAATTTGTTTGCATATTTGCGTAATTTGTCAAGTCTATAAAACCAACCGAGAATTATTGTTTCTATTAGAATTACAAGCGAAAGTCCAAATACTTCTAACCATTTATCAACTACATCAAGCCAAAATAATCCGGCACCAGTAGTGAAGATCAATCCAATTAGAAAAGCTGATGAAGCAACGATCAAATTAGATTTTTTGTGTGACCAGCCGAATTTATCACGAACCGAAGCTGCAGCTGCTTCCACAAGAGAGAAAGCAGAATCCACTGCCAGCGTAAGTAACATTAAAAAGAATAGCAATCCAAATAGCTTTGGTATGGGAAGATTATTTATAATTGTCGGATAAGTCACAAAAGTTAATCCCGGTCCACCTTTTAGAACTTCTTCCACAGCTTTTCCGGAAAGTTGAGCAAAATAACCAAGTGATCCAAAAACCGCAAATCCACCAATAAAAGCTGTCGCACTATCAGATAAAGCAATAATCAATGAACTATTGATTATATCACTATCCTTTGGTAAAAAACTTGCATAAGCTATCATAATTCCAAAACCAATAGATAATGAATAAAAAACTTGTCCATAAGCAGCGATCCAGACACTGGGATTTATCAACTTTAAAAAATCTGGTTTCAAATAAAAAATCAAGCCATCAATAGCACCCGGTAAAGTAACTCCCCTAACTACAAAAACCAAAAGTAATAACCATGGTAAGAAAACTGTGAAATACACAACCTTGGAAACAGTTTTTGCTCCTTTCCAAATAGAACCGACAATTAAAATCCAACTAATAAGCAAAGAGATCAAAATTGGAGTACGAATTCCACCCAACTGAAAATGACCTTCTGTAATCCCGAGAAAATCATTAAAAAAGAAATTACTCGTATCTGTTCCCCATTTCTGAGTAATTGAAAAAACTGAATAATTCAATCCCCAAGCCATTATGACTGCGTAGTAAGTTGTAATCACGAATCCAATAAGAACAGCCCACCAACCTATCCACTCGAATTTTTGTTTAATTCTGGCAAAAGTCAAGGGAGCAGCAAGTTTATAGCGATGTCCTAAACTCAATTCCAATATCAAAAGAGGAATTCCTGCTGTAATAAGAGCCACTAAGTATGCAATTAAAAAAGCTCCACCACCATTTTCATAACATTTAAATGGAAATCTCCATAAATTTCCCAGACCTATTGCAGAACCAATTGCAGCAAGAATAAACGCCTTTCTACTTGTCCAGTGTTCTCTTGTTCCCATTTTTTAATACCTCTTAAAATTAAAACTGAAAAAAATAAAAAATAAAAACTGAAAGCTGAAAATAACCAACAGCTCTTCATTATTCACTATTCATTATTCTTTATTCATTATCTTCTACCAAGCAATACCTTCTTTCTTCAAATACTTTTTAGCTTTTTTATCTCCTAATTCAGCTGCATTTTGATAAGCTTCTATCATCTCGTCTTTAAATTCTAATTTATCATAAGCTAAACCAAGTTTTAAAAAAATATCAGAATCTTGAGTATCCAATTTTAAGGCAATTTTGTAATACATTATGGCAAGCTTATATTCTTCATTATTGTAATAAGCAAATCCTAAATTTGATATAGCACTGACATAATCAGGATTCAAATCAACCGCTTTTTTATAATGAATTATTGAATTTGTATAATCTTCTTTTTCATCATAAACATATGCAATATTATAATATACTTCCATAAAATCAGGATTATATTCTAAAACTTTTTCATAAGCAACTATAGCATCATCATATTTTCCTTTGGCAAGCAATGAACTCCCGAGATTATAATATGCTTGAACATAATCGGGATTTAATTTTATTGCCTCTTTATATTGCATCACTGCTTTATCATAATTTTTGATATTATCATAACAAATACCGAGATTGAATTGTGTTTTAGGGTTTTTTATTTTTTTATTAATGGCAGTTTTGTATGCTTTAATAGCCTTTAGATTATCCCCAATCATTGTATAAGCAACACCAAGATTAAAATATATATTCGGAATATTTGGATTTAGGTCAATTGCTTTATTATAATAAAAAATCGAAGTTTTATACCGCTTGAGAGTTTGTGCGATTCTGCCTTGCCGGTAATTTTCCATAGTTAAGCGTTGATTTTCACTATTGATATATTTTTCATCAAGTTGCATCTCTGCTAATTCTTGTTTCGTTTTTAGGGCATTTGATCTATATTTCCTGATTTTTGCTAAAACCGCATCCGGATCATCACTCATAGATTCCTCATCAGAAGGATCTGGAGTTGACAATTTATCAAATCCTTCTAAATCCATATCAATTTGTCCTTTGATATAAAAACTATTTCCAGACCATTTTTCTGTTATTATTTCAAATTTTTGGATTGTATCACGAATAAATTGCTTTTCTAACTCGTTAAGAGCTTCATTATCACCACTTTTTTTTGAAATCACCATGTTTATAGCATCTTCTAAGAGCAAATTTTTCATATTTGCAACTGCATTATTTCTGGCCATATTCTTATTTTCATTTTTTTTTTGATTATAGTTTAATTCCTGAATCAAAGTAATTGTACTGGCACTTACTATACTAAAAAAGAATAAAAAAGAAACTAATAATAATCTTTTCATGATCCACTCCCTTACTACAAAATTATAAATTTTAAATGAGAAATTGAAAATTAAATATCTGAACTATGATTAAATGATTAATGGATTAACAGGATATGAAAAAAAAACTGAAAACTGAAAGATAAAAGCAACTACCAAGCATCAACTCTTCATTCTTTCTTTTTTCTTTTTCCTTTCCCCTTTCTCCTAATTCCTATCTCCTATCTCCTCTTTTCACTCACTTGCTTTTTTGTTCAAAATCCTTAGATATTCTTTAATTAGCTCTTGATATTCTTTTGGATAAGCATCTAAATCATTATTCAAAAGTGCTTTACGACGGATTTTATCAAATTCCATTTCTATCTCTTCCGGTAAGAGCCAATCTGATTTCTCACTGATTTCTGATTTCCGTTTTTTACTGAATTCACGCTTATGTATAGACTTTTGAGCATCAAGTAACCGTGATAAAATACGATCCTGCTTGTCAATCAAACTTTTGTCAATCTTATTTTGTTTTATCAATCTTGAAATCTCTTCCAATTCATCAATGATCTTATTCATAGAAGCAGTTTGCTTCTGAGCTTCTTTATCAGTTTGTAAAATACGTTTCAAATTCTCGGCGAGCCGTTTCTCTTGTTGAGCAATCCTTCGTGCTTGATTCCTCATATCCTGCGTAAAACCTTCTCCCTCACCCATTTGCTGTAACAGTTTCTGCGTAAGCATATTCATCATCATTTGTTGCTCACCCATCTGTTGCATACTTTGCATCAAACTTTGCATCCCGCCACCTTGGCATTGTGATTGAGACATATTTTGAGAAGCTTGCATAAGATCGTAAACCATAATATTTAATCCACCTTGAATATCACTTAAAAACGGACGAACCTTGTTTTTTTTGGCATCATTAATATGCTGAAACATCTCTTGATATTTATTCATTGTTTGGTTTGCATCATAAATAAATTTTGGACCTAGTAACAACACAATCATAGGTGTACTATAAAGATCATTCAAAGTCAATTTTATCCCTTCAAAATTGGCAATTTGGTCTGGAAGAATTAGAAATGGATCATTGACGTATTGTTTCTTAGATTTTTCGTGTTGAAAAGAATAGATCAATAATCTGTTCATCGCCTTTTCAAGTGCTTCTCCCATCTCCATCATCGAGCCGGATGACATCATACTCATCATCTCACTAAGTTTCCCTGACATTTTTTGCATTTTATTACTAGCTTGTTTCTGACTTTTTTGAGCTTTCTGAGGTTTCCCCGATTGCAAATCTTCCTGACTTTCCGAAAGATCTTGCTCCAGATTATCCTGCTCCATCTCTTCCATCAATTCGTCCATAGCTTCTGAAACATCGGCATCTTTTTCTTTATCCAGCATTTCCTGAGTTTTTTCAAGTTGCTCTTTCAATTTATCCAATTTTTCTTTAATTTTCTCTTGATCTTTTGCTAATTCTTCATTTTTTTCTGAACCTGATTCTGTGCGTTCATTCAAATCTTCCTGCATTTTCTCCATCTCTTTGGCAATTTCCAAAGATTTTTGAAGAGCTTGTTCTTTTTTAATATCTTCTAACATTTTAATAGTTTGATCTAATTTTTCAGAAAAATCTTCGAGAGACAATTTTAGGTTTTCCATAGCTTTTTTGATATCTTCAGGCTTCATATTTTCCATTTTTTCCTGAAGTTTTTGCATCGCTTCTCGCAGTTGATCATTAGAAATATCTTCCATCAATTCTTTGATCTTTTCCATTTTATCCAAAGTTTCTTGAGATAAAGCTTTATTATCTTTATACTTATCAATCATCTCCTGATAATCTTCCACAGATTTCTTTATTTCATTATTCATCTTTTCTTGATCTTTTAAGAATTTTTCCAAATCCTGCTTGTCATTCCAATCAAGATTTTTTTTCTTCATTATCTCTCGCCTTTTTTGTTCCAATTCCTTTTGCATCTCTTGAGATTTTTCTAAAGTATTTTGTAAAATTTCTGTTTTTTTCTTTTCTTCTTCCTCAATTTCCTGATATATTTCTTCAATAGATGGAAAACGCAGAATATAACGATTACTCAAATCTATCTTTTTATCCGGTGAATTATCCTGAATCGAAAGCCAATAGGTAATCCTATCACCCGGAAGTAAAAATGTGCTTGAAAAATCAAAAATATAACTGTCTTCAACTAAGTTTGAATAAATGTTTTTCTTGATTATTTGTTCCTGTTCTTCATTATTATTTATGAAATAATGTAATTTTAGGTTACGTAAACCAAAATCATCGGAACCAAAATATTTCAAGTTTATCATCAAATTTTGGGTAAGAATAGTATCTTTTGCCGGATAATTAATTCTAATCTCAGGATAATTATCAGGAATGGCAATTATTGATCTCTCTATTTTTTCCGATTTATTTTGTAAAATATCCACCAAATTAATGTGATATGAACCACTTTCATTAATTTTAAATTTTGTTTTAAACTCTTTTTTTCCTAATCTTTCAAAATTTTTGACCTCTCCGTTAGAAAAAATCATTTTGCATTCTTCAATCGGATTATTTGCTTCAAAATTTATTGTAATTTCCGAATTGATCATAGCCTTGATCATTCCATTGGAACTATCTGTTTCTTCCGGTTTCAAGCCTGTATAAGCAGGGAATTCATAGCGAATACGTAAATTTTTGATAACAGGTAATTCAAATATTTTTACAGAAAAAGTATCTGAAATTGCATACTGATTTCTTATGAAATAATCAAATGAATAATCCAAATTTGAGAACTTTTTTTGAAAATTGATCAATGATTCCTGTCGCCACTTATCCTCAATTTTATAAAATATATCGTGGTTTACTTCTAATTCAGGTTCAATTACTTTGATGATGAGATTTGTATGACGTTTCAAAGAAATATCTCCGGGATTAACTTCAATAAAACTTTTATGTTCTTCCAAAGGAGGAGAGAAAGAAAAGAAATTTTGTATTGATTCATTAAAAAATATTGGATTTAGAGAAAATATGACAATATTTGAAAATAAGATTATCAAAAAAACGATTAATAATGGTTTTATTTCGATGAAATTATTTTTTTTATAATCCGAATCTATTTTCCCATTTGCTCTTGATAGAATTATTTTCAGAATTTCCGGTTTAATCTTTTTATCATTCTCAAGTTCAATTGCATTCTGAAAAGTATCTGTTTTATCGTTATTTTGAAAATCAATAAGTTTGGCTGCTTGAAACATATTCAGATGTTTTTTGATAAAATTATAAATAAGATAAACAAGATAAAAAATTGATAAAATATTTAATGATGAAGCCAATATAAATAATTTGTTAGTAAATTTCCCTGAAATACTTAGGCTTGAAACAAAAATATCAAAAAATAGTATAAATACAATACTAAAAAAAATAAAAGTTCTTATTAGTAATAAAAGGTTAAATTTGTTTTTAGTTTTTTTTGTGAAATTTTTATATAGTTGCATTGTTATCCATTATTTTTATTATAAACAAAGTTTGTATTCATCCCTTGAAATAGATCATTTTTTATCATTTTTTTTCTCAATTCGTTCATCCATTTGGTTTTGTTTCCCCAAATTTCATTTACAGCTATTTGATTTTTCTGAACATTAGAGGTAAATAATCTTGAAACTGCGATATCACCTCGAAGATTTATTAATAATTGCAGTAATATCTCTAAATAATCGCTAATAGTCATTATCTCTGTTTTATTTTCAGAAACAATTTCTGCCAATTTCGTATTTTTATAAACGACAAGATTATGAAATTTTATCTGTTTTATAGATTTTTCGGATGAAATATATTTTATGGTTTCTATCATATCTGATAATTTTTCTCCCGGAATTCCAATAATGATATGAACTCCGATTTCCAAACCTGCTTCTCCGCATTTTTTTATAGCTTTTTTGGTATCATCAAAATTGTGACCTCTATTTAGAAATCGTAAACTTTTATCATGAATTGATTGCAAGCCAATTTCAATCGTAACGGAAACTTTGAATCTTTGTAACAAATCAATAATATCATCATCAATAAAATCCGGTCTGGTAGAAATTACTAAGCCTGCAATTTTAGGATGTTGCAGAGCTTCTTCAAATTTTTTCATTAGAAAATCAATTGAACCAGCTGTAGAGGTTTCATCTTGAAAATAAGCTAGAAAATCAACATTCCCACAGCTTTGTTCCATAATTGGAATTGCAATCTCAAGTTGTTCAGTAATAGAAAGTCCTTTAGATTGATATGAACCGGTAAATGTCTGCGGATCACAAAAAATACAACCTTCATTTTTCATACGATGCGGACAAGGAATTCCAAGACTTAAACCTACTCGAAAGATTTTTCTATTATATTTTTTTTTTAGAAAATCCGAATATGTAAAAATTCTATCTTCTAATCTATTTTTATTCATTTTTAACCCGTAAAATTGCTCCTACAAAAAAAATCCGTTCTGAGAAGTCAATAAAATTTAGAAATTTGTAATTTATAAGAAAAAGATGCAACCACGAATTAACGCAAATTAGCACGAAAAAAGCCAAGAAAATATTGTGAATCATTATAATAGCTAAGCATTTTGCTTAGCAAATCAAAAATGAAGCAGGGCTTGTGAACAAGAGAGAAAAAGTTTTTGTTTCAGAAGCCTCTATTAAAAACAAGACTGAGGAAATTTAAATCGCAACGAAAAAAGAGAGTGTGATTCGAGGTTTCCACTACGGTCGTGATTCTCGCTCCATCCCGAAAGAATTCGGGACGGAGCAAGTCTCACTTAGACTTTTAATAAAAACTAAAAAATATCTTGGCAAAAAAACTCATTATTATATTCTACCTATCGTTAGGGAGGCAATATGAAAACGAGAGAGAAAATTCTGAGAGTTGGGATAGAACTCTTTTTAAAAAAAGGTTATAACAAAGCATCAATGGCACTGATAGCTACGGAAGTGGGAATCAAAAAAGCATCATTATATCATCATTTCAAAAACAAAGAAGAATTGGCAATCTGTGTGATTGATTATTTTGATGAAAAAATGGGTGAATGGAGTATTGAAAAGAAAAAACACATTACATCTTTTAAGCAGTTTCTTCATTTAATAATTATTTCAATTCCGGAATTTAGAAATGTAGAAGATGTAATTCTCGGAAAAGAGATCAGTAATGATGTATCAATGGGATTCAATGATTTCACATTGGCACTTTCAAGAGAGAATAAAGAAGTGAAAAACAAGATAAAAGAGATTTTCAACAAAACTCAAATGGCTCTCAAAAAGTCCATTGAGACTGCTCAGCAAAATGAAATAATCAGAAATGACATAGATGCTGGAACTATTGCCATCATCATTCATTCAATAATTGAAGGGGCTGGAGTTTTGAGCAATTTTGATAACGAGATTGATGATCAGGTTTTTCAGAATATTTATGAAGAATTATTAAAATTATTAACCAGATAATTTATAAAATAGGGAGTAAAAATGAAAATATTTAAATTAGTACTTATCGGAATAACACTACTTATCACAGCATCTTGTTCAAAAGTTAAAACAAAAATGTTTTTAAAAATGAAAGGTGGAAAAGGAGTTCTTTTTGAAGGAATTAAGAAAATTGATTTTGAAATTTCAGGAGTTCACACAATGAGAGCAGTTGCGTCTTTCGATGATATTGAAATTCCCATTGTAATTGATACAGGTGGAATGACAATTATTGATAAACAAACAGCCAAAGAAGTTAATTTAGAACTCATAGAAACTCCTCAGGAAGATGTATCTCTTGCAAAAATTAAAAATACAAAACTCGGAAATGTTTCTGTAACTGATCTAAATGCAGGAGTTATAGATTTTGTAAAAATGTTCAAAACTAAAGAGGAGAAGTGCTTCGGAATGATCGGATCAGATTTTTTCAGGTTTTATCAAACAACTTTTGATTATAACAAACAGCAAATCAGTTTTACAATGCCAAAGAAATTGCAGGAAAAATCTGTAAATGAACATTTGTTGGATATGGAGATTGTATTCCCTTATTTTCCAACTGTAGAGATCAAAATCAATGGTAATAAAATAAGAGGAATGATTGATACAGGTTTGAATTATCCATTTGTTTTACCTATTGAAATGAAACAAAAGTTAACTAATGGTAATCCTGAAAAAGTAAAAAAAGCGAAAGGTTTTTTCTGCAAATGGCCTTTCACTGATGAACCGGACAATCAGCTGTTTTTGGCAAATGAAATTGAGATTGGCGATATCAAAATTGAAAACCAGGCTGTATTTTTTGCTCAACTTCCCAAAATGATGGGGAGTAATGTTGCCTTAATCGGGAAATGTTTTCTTGATCAATATATTTTTACTCTTGATTATCAGAACAAACAAGTTCTCTTGAAAGAATCTGAGAAAAATAATTTTTCGCTGAATTACACCGCTGGTATCAAGATTGTGAAACGTAAAAATTCATTTAAAGTAATTGGGATTTTTGAGGACAGTCCGGCTGATAAAGCTGGAATTGTGCTTGAAACAAAGATTAATCGGATAAATGGCAAAACTCCTTCTGAGATTACAAATAAAGAATTAGATGATCTGTTGCTAGTGTAAATATTAAATTGGATAAACCCAATTTTGCTAATTGATTACGCATTGTCCAAAGCGTTTTTTCAGAAATTATCTGATCATCATTATTAAAGCATTCAAGAGCAAAATGCCATTGCTCAATTCTTTAACGGTTTTCGGATCGGTTAAATCGAAAAATTGTTGCAAAACTACAGCACCAATAACAGTATAAAGCTCTTTGGTGGGTCTACCATGATATAAAGAATATAGCTCAAAAATTTGTTTCGCTGGTAATAAGGGTAAAATATGCACTCGAAATACACCAGCCCAAGAGTTTTCTAATAATTTCAGTTTTTTGGGGGAGTACATAAGTTTCCATGGTCACATCCAGGTATAGATGTTCGCAGATGAATTGATACTCTTTAATCATAATTATCTTGAATCCAATTTTAAAT
>JAIORE010000408.1 GCA_021108315.1 Candidatus Cloacimonadota bacterium | reverse complement strand
TAGTTTCATAATCTCCTTGCTAATTGGCAGAAAATGTGCAAGCACCAAACCCAAATTCTGTTTCATTCTTGAGCTAAAAACAACATCGAATAAAAAAGCCAGCTGATAACAAATTACGAACTCTACATAAATACAATCTTCTTAAGATTCTGCTTGGTAGATAATGGTTGGGCGACGCCACGCTCTTTTCGCGTGGGTCGCTGTGTTATCTGCATCATCCATAACAAATTGAGTAGTAAAAAGTCGTTAATATTTAATTATCACGGGCAAAAAACGATCAAAAACCTAAATATGGCTCAGGATAAATTGAACTATTTAACCATCAACTTTTTTTTGTTTCGCTGAAAGTAGGTGTTACCAATTTGTAGTAGAAAATACTGGAGCTGACTTTGATTCCGTTATCTTCTGTTCCATTCCAGTTTATTTCGTGATAACCAGCTTTGAAAACCGGATAACTTTTCACGGTTTGACCTTTGGCATTAAAAATTTCAAACATTCCCGTTTCATTTTCCTGAATGCTGTATTTGATTGTTGTTCTTGGATTGAAAAGATTTGGATATGCAGAAGTTAAAATTGTTTCATTTGATAATTCTGGAGTCTCATTTTCTTCTTCATCAATCCTCAAAAAATTAGCATCTACTTCAAAAACTCCACTCGCCGATCTTTTTCAAATTCAATCAGCGAGCAGAAATAAATATAAATCAGTAAGGTTATTTGAGCAGCAACATTTTATGAACCTGCAAAACAGATTCGGATTTTAGTTTGTAGAAGAAAACACCGGAGCTGACTTTGTTTCCGTTGTCGTCTGTTCCGTTCCAGTTTATTTCGTGATGTCCGGTATTGAAAAGAGGATAACTTTTCACGGTTTGACCTTTTACATTAAAAATTTCAAACATTCCTGTTTCATTTTCCTGAATGTTGAATTTGATTGTTGTATTCGGATTGAAAGGATTTGGATATGCTGATTGAAGGGCAGTTTCATTTGGTAATTCCGGAGTATCATTTTCTTCGTTCTCAATACGAATTGAAATTGGTCCAAAATACTCAAAATTACCATCGCTCTCAACAGATTCTAACCAATAAAAATAATCCTGTTCAAACTCAACATCTTCATCTGTAAAAGTGTAATTACTTTCAGATGAGGTATTTGAAGAATTAATTAATAATGAGTTTAATTTGAATCCACCACCAATATTTCCATTAATATTTCTGTAAACATTATAACCTGCTAAACCTGTTTCGGATTGTGTTGTCCAATTTAATTGAGCAAAATTTGCAGAAGTTTGGATTGCGTTGAATGCTGAGAGAGTTACAGGAAGTGTAGAATCTCCGCCTTCATTCATTACAAAATGTTCTCCACCATCTCTGAGTGGAGTATTAAATGTCCAATTAAAAGTTGCATTGGCATTGCCATAATCCCAACCGGTGACAGCTACAACTTCCCAACTTCCGCCGTTATCATAAATAATCTCAGTTGGACTAAATGGAAGTCCGTCAAAATTAAGAACGATTACAACAGGATCAGTTGTACCGGTGACTGTTACCTGATAACTTAAACTTACAGCATCTGGGTTTGGAACGGTTGCATTTTCTGGAACTACTACCACATCAACTGTGATTTCAGCACCTGATTCATCAGGGTTTACAGTTACATCAGGATCAACAACAACTGCACCGCTTCCGTCGCCATAATCGTAAGCGTCCATTGGTTCTACAGGAACTTCGAGAGGATCGGGATCTGCCGGAGTTCCGGTTGTGTTGCCGGTTCCGGGGGCAGTTTGTTCAAAAGTTTGCCACTGGAGATATGGATAGCCATCATTTTTGGAACTATCAATAGCCCAGATTGTGCTAAAATCCCAACCTGTAAATGTGCTTTGAGTTTGCATTTGGATAGTGTTTTTGCCTACAGCATCAACGCTTGTAGTGCAGCCGGAAGTTTCGGTATCCCAGTAACTACTTACAGCAGAACCAGTACCACTATTCTGTCCGTTAAATCCTCCTCCTTCAGTAGCTGAAGCTGTTACCGGACCTGTACTGTAGCAATTTGTAGTACTTGCATTATTACCTATTCCACCTGTAAAACCACCAAATTGTGTGTAATTGCTGGAAACATTTCCTCTTGCATAACAATTTTCAACAGTAGTATTGTAATTAAGATCTCCTACTAGTCCACCAGCTCTAAAGCCAGAATTGGCTGTTACATTAGCTGTACTGTAAGAATTAGTAATAGTACAAGTAGAACCTCTCACAGAACCAACAAGTCCACCGGCATAAGGACCACCGTTTACTGAACCACTACTATAGCAATAGCTCACTGTAGACTCTGATACAACACCAACTAATATTCCTGTATCGTAATTAGTTCCATTCGATACACTGGCATTAGTAACTCCAAGACGAGTGACAGTAGCATTTTGGATAAAACCGAATAGACCTGTACCATAGGAGGAGTTATTATTTATAAATAAATTATCTACTACGAAATTTTGCCCATCATAAAATCCCTTAAACTGTTCTTCAGATATACCGTCATTATAGCCCAATGGATCCCAACCGGTACCGGTGTTGTAAGGGGCAATATCCAGGTCGATATCGGCAGTTTGGATAAAGTGAGAACTCATATTGTTTCTTACATCGTTAAGATGTGCTGCTGTAACTACTTGATACGGATTACCTACGGAGCCGTCTCCGCCTGCAAATGCAAATAAATTGAAAGCTAATAGAAGTGTGACAGTCAGTAAAATGATTTGTTTCATGTTTTCTCCAATTTTCCTCAGTTGAGGATACATCTTCCGTAGTTTTTATTTATCTCCTATTTGGAGATAGATACGGAAGATCGTTAATGAATTTATTCAGGTATTCATTGTACCTTTGTTTGTAGGTTTTCGGAATGTGCTTCTTTTATTTTCCGAAGACCAGGTTTTTAACATTTCAGTAATTCAAAAAAATCATTTAAAAATATTTTGATTGAAGCATTTGAATCAAATGCAGAATAGTTTCGGTTTGCTTTTATTTAATTCACCGATAGAAACGCTCTATTACGGACTACGATTATTTCTTTCTATGAATTTATTGATTTTCTGATGAATTTTAATTGCTTTCTGTTCGATCATATTTTTGTTCATTTCATCATAATGCAGGCAGATATTTTTAAATGAACCGTTTCTTAAACCGAGTGTAAAACAGAACATCAGACTGTTCTCTTTTATCTCGATTATTTCCCCGATTGTGGATATTTTGGAGAGATCTACCTCAAAAGCATCTGAGATATTTATTCTTTCTGATAACATAACCTAAACTCCTTTTTTATATTATTGCCTTTATATATGCAGGAGTTGTGCCATTCAAAAAAAAATCAATCGGTGGAGTTGTATTATCTTTTTTATTACCAGTTGTTTAGCTTCATAAAAAATAATTTTATCGAAGGAATATTGAAAAAAAAATGTAAGGAACTATAGCGTTTTGCTATAGCAGAACGCTATAGACTATTGCAAAATGCAATAGTAAAATAAATTCCAAATGCAAATATTTTATACGATTTGGCTCAAAACTTCAGTATTTCGTCATAACAATTGTAGAAAGTCCTTCTTCCGTTTAAGGAACTTCCTCACAACAATATTCACATTAGTAACTCTCTTCAAAAGATGAGGAACTCCCTTCTGCTTAAATATGCCAAAACCTTTGGAATGGTCATTTCTGACCTTCCAAATGGTTGAGAAATAATAACCATTCCGAAGGTCTAAAAAGAAGACCATTCGGAAGGTTTTGGGATTTTACGAGTGAGCTCAAACTAACTGAAATTTGAGTATTTATTTGCGTTTATTATTTGTATGATAACAACTTGCAAATTTTTTTACATTTTTTTTAGTTTCCTAAGTAAAGTCGTATAAGATATTCCCAATAATTTTGCACTGTGAGTATGATTATTATTTGTTTTATTCAAAACAAACTCAATCGTCTCTTTTTCAATTTCCGAAAGGTTGGTGAGTTTGGGTTTATATATAGCACAATCATCAGAACAAGGAGTATCACCGGTTTCAAAATGCTCCGGTTCGAGAGTTTCAGATTTCAGCATTATTATGGCTTTTTCTACCATATTCCTCAATTCCCTGACATTTCCGGGAAAATGATATTTTTTCAATTTTTGAACAACTTCAACATTAAGTTTGGGAACCGGTTTTTTGAGAGTTTCGGAAAATTCTCTGATGAAATGATGCAATAATGGTTCGATGTCTGCCTGTCTTTCACGGAGTGGGGGTATTTTTATGGTGATCGTGTTTATACGATGCAACAAATCTAACCGGAATCGGCTTTTTTCTACCAGCTCATCGATATATTTATTGGTAGCGGCAATGACCCTGAAATTGACCTGCTTTTCATTTTTTGCACCCAGTTTCCTGATTTGTTTATTTTCCAAAACGCGTAATAGCTTTGCCTGCAAGGAAATCGGAGTGTCTGCAATCTCATCCAAAAAGAGAGTGCCTTTATCTGCTAATTCCAGGAAACCGATTTTGTCAGAAACTGCCCCTGTGAAACTTCCTTTCATATATCCGAAGAACTCGCTTTCCATTAGTGTTTCAGGGATCGAGCAGGGGTTCACGGCGACTATCATATTGTCTTTGCGACTGCCACCATAATGGATAATATTGGCAATGATCTCTTTTCCGGTTCCACTTTCACCGAGAATCAGAACATTTACATCGGGATTAACAGCAGCAGTCATTGCTGTTTCCAAAACTTTTTTGATATTTATGCTGTTTCCGATAAAATCCGTTTTGATCGATTTTTTCAAAACTTTGGAGACGAGAGAACAATGTCTTTTCAAATCTACAATTCTTTGGGAACTTTTCTCATATTTTTCCTGCAAACCGGAAATTTTATCGATCATCTCCTTATTCAGTATCCTATCCTTTTGTTTGGAATATTTCTTATGGAATTCCAGAGCGGATTTGTAATTTTCCTGTTTTTCATTAATCTCGCTCAACACCTGATAGCTACTTTTTATCAGTTCCGCATTTTTATGTTTTAGTGAAAACTCCAAGCTCCTTTTAATATAATCTATCGCTTTCTCATATTCCCCTTTTATCTGATAAACATTGCCAATAAATATGAGAAAATGTGGCATATAATTTACCAATTTATTTTCTTCTGCAAAATTTAAAGCTTCAAAGTAATATTGCAAGGCTTCGTCATACTGCTCAAGAGTTTTATATGCTCCACCTATATTATTTATATTGATCGCTATATCTTCGGGGCTGTTTAATTTTTTTACAATTATCAAAGATTGTTTGAAATATTCCAAAGATTTTCCAGGATCTTCATAGGTATATGAAACTCCAAGATTACTCAAAGCTTGCCCGGTTCCTAAATAATCGTTTGATTCCTCAGTTATTTTTAATGCTTTTAAAAAATAATTTCTGCTTTTTTCATTTTGATCCAGTTTACCATAAGTAACACCAAGATTTTGAAGTGTATCTCCATATATCATCATCCATTTATTTTTTTCAGATTCTTTCAATGATTTAATCTGTTCTTCGTATTTTTGAACGGATAGTAAGTAATTAGCAACTCCTTTATCATAATCTCCCAGATTTTCATAGTTAATCCCTATATTTGTATAGGCTCTAACTTTTTTTATTGGGTCATCTGATTCTTGTATCATAGCTATTAGTTTTTCCAGAGACAAAATTGAATTCTCAAAATCTCCTGATTTTGTGTAAGCGTAACCTAACTCTAATAGGACGCTTGTTAATTTTTCCTTTTTTCCTTTGGTTTCATAAATTTGTATGAGTTCGAGAGCAATTTTTTGCATCTTGGAAAGATCATTTGACTCTTTATATTTTATTAATAATTCATCTAGAATTCTAATGATCTTCTCTTCATTAAATTTCTCTTTGGCTTTTTGTAATTGCTTCTCTAATTTTTCTATGCTTATATCTGTATTTTTCATTTTTTCCCTCTAAATGCTTTATCATTATTTGATTAGTTTTAGTCAATTGTTTTGAGCATTTTAAGAACAATCAAATCTATTGGCTTTGAGAATTTCATTTTTATACAATTTTTTTTTCAAATTTCTGATATTGTTTTTCTAAGTCTTATTGCAGATAATGTCTCGCGTATACTGCGCTGTTTTCCAATACCTGAATATTTAACATACTACAAAATTAAAGGCTTACCTAAAGCCAAAACCTACTCTAAATGCTAAACAGCGAAGATACGCTTGTTATCTATAGGACAGAATCTTACGGCTATAAAGAAAATGGAAAGTAATTTGCATAAACTATAAGAAAAGCTCATCAGCAAATTTTGTGACAATGGCTCTCCTTGATCTCTTGCACAGAACTAAAAAAATACAAACTAAATTTCCAGTAAAAATAAACCTGTTTAATGTTATAAATACTAAAAGCAACTAAATTGAAGCCGACTAATTGGCAGAAAATTTGCCTAACAAAAAATCTCCGCAAATTACATTTCATTTTCGCTATATAACAAACTACAGACTTTTGCAACGTCTGAATATTTGGCAAAAGCTGTCAAGAACTACCGACTAAAAGAAACTGATACAGCCATATAGAGAATGGAACGGAATGTGCAAAAACATATAGGAAAGCTCAAAGGCAAATTTTGTGACAATTTACCCCGTAACACCACTGAACAATTTGCACTCAGCAAAAATCATAATGCGAACAGATTATTGAAAAGATGGCTTTAAATACTGCGGAACTTTCTACTGAATTGACACTAAATATGCCAGCTACAGACGTCGAGAAAAATTTGTGACAATCAACCCCGAAACACGGCTGAACAATTTGCACTCAGCAGAAATCATAACGCAAACAGATTATTGAAAAGATGGCTTTAAATACTTTGGATCTTTCAGCGAGATTGGCACAAATTTTGCCGCCGCAACGCCTTAGCAAATTACGTTTCATTCTCGGAGTTCACTCAAATTTTCTGCTAAAATCACACTTTGCCTATATAAAGAACGATCCAGAATGCAATCTTCTTAAGATTCTGGCGTGTAGATAATGAACGGTGCTGCCAAGTTCTTCCTGCTTTTCTTTCAATATGAACTTGGAGCACAATGTTACACGATTCAATTATTTTTCAAAAGCGCACCCAACCCGGACAAACCACAAAGTTTCAAAAAGCGTTGTGTTTTAGATGAAATCATAGCATTCATTCTAAAATTTGTTTGTCTTTATAAAAAATATCTTTATAATAAATATAGTTTGAAAATTGTTCACCTTCTTTTGTCTCCCATATATGAATTTCTTCAAAACCAAAAGGATTTGAACTAGATATAGGTACTGGAGAAATTAATCTTATTAAAGGTGAATCCATTCTAATATTTCCATCATATAAATTAGATAAGGAAATTTTACCATCATAATGAAAAACAACAATTTTCTCATAATATGTAATATTTAATAAAGTAGTAATTTGAGGATCTGAGTCCTTCCTGAATTTTCCTTTAATTAAATAGTTTTCGTTGTTTCTATTTATTGTTAATGAAAAATTATAAGCATCACCAGTATATGATGCACTTGTTAGTACATTTTTTTCATCAACGGGTTTGTTATTAGGAAATTCATTTATTTCAGCAAGTGTGTATGGAGAAATAATATGACTTACCTTTATAAATATCGAATCTAATTCTGTATCATCAACTATTGAATTTTTTAATAAAGAATTCAAATTAGTATTTGCTTGATCGAGATGAGTTTTAGAATGTAATCCGTTTTCGCATCCCGAAATATATGAGAGATACGATTTTATTGAATTTTTATTAAGCGAACCTTTCCAACTTAGTAATTCAATTAGACTTTCGTTACCCGAAAGAGAAGCGAACTGGAATGGAGTAAACCCTTCATCATTCTTTATATTTTTTGCTCCATGATCAAGTAACATATTAATAATATTGTAGTTAGGTTCCGAATTATGATAGAAAGGAGCAAAAAGTGCTGCATGTAAGGAAGTAAATCCTTCAAAACCTTTTTTATTCGGATCAGCTCCAGCTTCTAATAAAATCCGCACACAACCCTCATAACCAAAACCAGAGGAAACAATTAATCCAGTATTTCCATTGTTATCTGTCTCATCTACCAGAAATTTATCATTTTTACGGAGCTTTTCAATTGTAGTTTCTATACCAGACCCAAATTTTGAAATAAGGTCGGGCAGACTAATTACAATTTTGTCATCTTGTGCTAACGATGCAGTTGGGATTGCCAATATGAACGCAAAGCAAAATATGAATAACGTCCATTGGTATTTCAAGAAATAATCATGATTAATAAATAACTTTTTCAAAATAACCTCCAATATTTTTGTTTACGTTAACAATTCTCAAGAGTTACTCTTGTAACTCATTTATATTTATCGGGACTAAAGGAAAACCAAACAAACTAGACTTATTGCCAGAATTAATTTTAATGTAAATATTTGGATTAGATAATTCATATTTAATTAAAAATAGTGTCCATTCTGCACCATCTTTATTATAGATAAATGATGGAATCTCATCTGAACCAATTATTTTCCCGTTGAATAAACTACAATCGGATGTTCCAACTACTAAAATGCCATATGAAACAGTAAACATTATTTTTCCTCCTCCAATATTTGTTAGTAATTCATTTATTTCATTTTGATCTATTTTTTTTACAGAAATATCTATGATAGAACTACCATCAGTAATTTGCGTATTGGGTTTCGCACCAGTTCCTCCATATTTATGAAGATGTTTAATGATATTCTCATTACCAATGAATCTTGCATAATCCAATGCTGTCCATCCATTGATTCTAGCATTTACATTAGCTCCTTTTTCAATTATTTTTTTTGCAATTTCAAAATTACTTAAAGCTATTGCACCATCAAGTGCATTAAAACCATCAGCAGTGATTAGTTCAAGATTAGCATTATTATCAAGTAGAATATCAACAACTTTATTATTTCCAGATTCAATTGCTAGTAGTAAAGGTGTATGTCCTAAATTGTCCTGATAATTTATTTTTGCTCCATTCATGATAAGAAGGTTAGCTATTTTGTCGCAACCTTTTTTTGCAGCTATATGTAAGGCTGAAAAATTTTGATTAATCTCTACTTTTGCTCCCTTTTTAAGTAGTGCATTAACACTTTTATAGTCACAACACTTAATAGCTAACCACATCGGAGGTTTTTTCCATAAATCATCTAATATATTTACATCTGCTCCGTATTCTAATAAATAATTAACAGTATTAATATTTACTTCGTTACCACTAGTTACTGGGAAATAAAATGTAGCATGTAAAGCAGTAAAACCAATATTACCCCTAATATTAGGATCTGCACCCAATTCTAACAATGTTTTTACAAATTCACTATAACCCAGAGTAGACGCAGAAATAAGCAAAGTATTTCCGTCTTTATCAACTATATTCAAATCATTCTTGTTAGTACAATATTGTTTCTCAAATTCATCTTTATTCTCCCCATATTTTTGTACAAATTCTTGAAGTATTACAGTGAAACTTATATTTTCATTTTGTGCATATAAGAGATTAGATTGCACAATGACAAGAAAAATTAATATAAACTTATAAAATAATATTTTATGAAGTATTTCTTGAAATGAATCAGAAAAAATTGAATAATTTGCTTTTTTATACATAATTACCTCCAAACAATAATAAAATTTATTGTTATTCATTAAAAAATATTTTTTACTTAGGTTAAGTCTTAATCCATTTTTCATAATAGTAAGACTCTCGCTTTCAAATTCCTTTTTCATCAAGTGTATTTAGTAATATCGCATCTCCATTAGAATCACATATACTTTTTATGATTCAATTTGTTTATTTCGTGTAATGGATAGAGTGTGCGGTGCTCTTTCACATTTTCTCTCATTTAGAGCACTGACACTTTTGTTACGTGCATTTAATTATTCACAAACAAAGCAATTACGACCAACGCTACGATTGAAAACAGCGTCGAGTTTAACTAATTCAGAACCCTCGAATAATTCAATCACCAAAAAAGAAACACACAAAATATAAGGCAAGATTTAATTGAACTTTGCATTAATAAACATTCTTAAATTTAAAAACGACAGCTGTTTCTTTTTAAAAAACTGAGAGTTTTCTTTTAAATACAAACAAGTTAGCTTGACTTCCGATTAAATCTTACGTTAATTCAACGAGATTAGAAAACAGAAACTGTTTGAGTAAACTACGTAATTTTTTCTCCTTTGAACCAAATTTTTGAAATATTTTCATTTTTCTGCTACTTTGATAGAAATTATGCAAATTGCATTTTTCTTTCATTTTTTTAGTGAAACCAACAATTTAGTTTTAGAAAGGCTTTGTTACGTTTTTGATGAAACCTTTTCTTAATGCTTTTTTTTTAGATTTACTTTGCTATTTCTTTTAATTTTATGAAGCAATTTTACTGAAATAATTTCCTTTTTTATGTTTTCTTTTCTTCGTTAGAGTTAGAAATTAATTTTATAAAAAAGAGTTATGAGACCTACATTTCTCTCTCAATTTTCTTTAAATTTCTATGTTAATTATTTTTAGAAAAACAACTTAACCAAAATTTGGAATCGAAATAATTTTTTTTAGTAATTCCTGATTTTTTGTTTTGCTTTTCTTCGTTAGATTTAGATTTTACGAAAAAAACAGGAATTTAAAAATTAGTTTGAGCTACAAAATTGTAAATTATTATGTTTTAAAACCTCCATTTGAAAAATTAAAAAGCATAAAGAATATTTTTTAGAAAAACACCGACTATAAAAGAATTTATTCAAGTTTACTTTTTCCGATTATGTTAATTTAGTTCCGAAATCTTGGGAGAATTTATTTATCTTTTGCTTTTAGATTTTTTATCTTTTTCTCCCAATTTAATCTTTCATTTTTAGAATTAAGTTGATTTGCCAAAAAATGAATTATTCCGCATCTAAAAATTCGATTTCTCAGTTTGTATTATTTGGCGTTTGTCTTTTTCTTTTTTCTTACGATAGAAAAACCCAAATGCACGTAATGGTTCGCGTGCGCTGCGCCCATCTTTTCGGGCGAAGGCACGCTTGTTAGCCACAAAAATCATTAAGCAAAAAGCTCCCCAATAAATATAAATAAGGGAGCTTTCAAATTAAAATAAATCACTTAATCTGATGATGCTTTTATAAAATAGAATTTCATGTTATCTGAAATAGGTACTGTCCAAGTTAGTTGGGATTTGTTAAAAGCGTCAAGTTTTTCTTGGTTTTTGGATACGATTTCCCTGTTATTGTTTCGAGATTTTTTACAAGATTGGAATCTTGTACCACCAAAACTACCGCTTGAAGTTACATCAGTAAATGTTCCATTCGGATCATTAGAAGCAAAAATCTTATAAGAATTCGCTCCACTTACTGCGTCCCAATATAGTTCAATTTGATTGTTACTGATAGTTAGTCCTACATTCTGTGGGGCACTTAAGGCTCCGCCTACTTGATGGAAGACAAACGGATTCAAAGGATCTCCGAGAATCTGGTTATCCACAAATAATAGCGATTCTTCTAAGGCTTCTTCACTCTCCTCAACAATATCATAGATTTTGTAATTAAATATTTCGTTCTGCACATTTGCATATTGAGTTAAAAACAAAGTCCATTGTCCTTGAACTTCCACCGGAACAGCTATTCCACGACATTCATTATCATAAAATGCACCAATTACAATGTTTTCAGAATTCAAAATAATATCGTTGTTATTTACTACTGCTGTGATATTGGCTGAATATTCATAATCCAGAGGATCAATATCCCATCCTGTAATGTCGTAAAGTGGCAACAAATTTCCTTTTTCATTACTCGCCATAAATAAACTCTGAGTAGATGTTATAGCAGTATTTTCAGGATAATAGAAGGAACCGGAATTCGCAGTATTCATCATAAAACCATCTCCGGCGTGCATAAAGTAAAGTGAGCCAAACCAGCCGTAACCATCAATATATTGAGCATATCCGGTTTGATTTTTTACTAAGTCACCGGTAGTTAGATTTGTAATATTAATCAATGCTTGGTTCACACTGAAACTGTAATGAGGTAGATAACCAATCCAGTTCCAGCCATTGCCATAGTTAATTGGTGTTGTCGTCACATCATCTAAAAGTCCTACAATTTGCAATTCATCAGAATCGGTCAGATTCAATTTTACCATCTCAGTTGTGGATACATCGCTCAAACTTCCCAACCAACCAAGTCCTGTAGTATATTGAGCATACAAAGTCTGATTTTTTACAATATCATTATGTTGTGGTGATAAAGATACAAAAACAGTATCCAAATCCATTGAGGAAGAGTTATTTAAATTTACAGATAACCACGTCCAGCCGCTTCTACACTCAATTGTTCTGATAAGTTCCGTAGAAACGTGAATGGTTTCCGGCGTTAAGATAGTTCCGTAAATTTCTCCTGAAACAAAATCATAATCTTCTGTAATTCCAAAATGCTCTTTGCTGGTGGACGCATCCCAAACCCGAAAAATCAAATCTTCATAAGACACTTCATTATTGTGAACAGACAGATAAAACTGATATGTATCTTCAGCAAAATATGGACATAACTGCAATGGAGCAAATCCACAGCATTCATATTGATCATTCTCATTTATGATAAATGCTCCGATAATATCGTTCGTATCTGCAGAAAGTTCGCCTTCCATAAAAAGTTCTCCGGTGATGGTCATAGAGTAATCGTAGTTATTAAGCTGAGTCGTTGCCCATTCCGGTGGATTTGCCAAAACACTGATTTCAAAGATCAGCGGTTCTCTTCCCAAAGCCGGAATATCAGCAAAAACAGTATCAAGATAAGTTCCAAAACTAAGTTCTTCACTGATTGTGAAAGTTATTGATTGAGTATCAAGAGGAATCAAGGTTCCGGAATTAACATCTGCTGTAAGCCAATCGGGAAGATTATCAATTGTCCAAGAAGAAAATTGTCCGCCGGAATTTATCAATTGAGCTGTGACATCCATACTTTCACCAAAAGGTTTGATAATTTCTATTTTAGGAATATTCCAATAAACCGGATTGGCATTCACATAAAATTCCCAAGAAATCGGATTGGAAAGTTCATTTCCATAAAGATCACGTATTCCACTGATATTTGCGGTTAATGTCTCATTTTCAAACCAATAGTTTTCCCATAGCGGAACTAATGTTACTTTGTTTTCAAAACAGTCAATATCGATATCGAGCGTATCGCTGGTACTATTGATTACTACGGATGTTTCAAATGGATTGATAGCAGTTGGATCAATCAATTCAGTGAAATAGATGCAAATTTCGTCACCAAGAGATAAGACTCCATCGGCTGGTTGTGGTGCTCCTAATAATTCAGGAATTTCGCGATCTATCGTTCCTTCCACAAAATCACAATAGTAATCCGATTGTAGTGAATCGGTAGTTCCGGCACGAATCTGATAAATCCCATCGGATAATTGACTTACATCCCAGTCTAATAGAAGATAATCAGTTGGTAGGGCTTCTAATTCATCACGAAAAATTTGAACTGCGGTAATCCAATTTTCTTGATACGGAAATTTATACTGAAATTTAATTGATTCGAAATCCGGTTTGGAGAGATCATAATCATTTATTACCACATCCAAAGTATCGTTATTAGTCGCATTGAGAATCCAATTATTCTGAGGAGAAAAAATATTAACTCTACTATAAGGTGGTTCCCAATAAATATTAAACGAACGAAATTCGTCAAAAGAGTGACCTCCCGGAGCTGGATGTCCACGATCTCCTTCCGTATAAAATTCCAGAGTAAGATCTTCATATTCATATTCAAAAAGTCCTTGCTCTACCGTCATAATTGCTTGCACATTTTCACCGTAAGGGATATCAAAAGCCATCTCCGATCCGAGTGGTACACCATTGATTTTTACCGTTGCGCCACCGGGATTAGTTGCATGCATCATAGTGAGATAATAGCGTCTATCTTCCTCCGTTTGGCTGGTATTTCCAAGTTGGAGAATAAAAGCAGCTTCTTCTCCTTCCTGCAATCCACTGGCAGTATAAGTATTTGCCGATAAAGAAACACCTTCACGAGGAACTGTATTTTGTTCCCATGGACAAGAGCTGGCACCGGAAACGAGATCAAAGACAGGAGTTCCATACACAGGATCTTTTTTTATATCAAGAGAAAAGTAATCAGATAGAAAATTAAGTGCTGTTGTTTCATCATCATCTGCGAGAGTAAAAGATGTTTTGGTCGTAGTTTCTTCCGAGCTTTCGAAGGAACTTCCCATTGTAAATTTGGTTTTGTAGGAAAAACCGCCTGCAGCTCCTATGCCATCAACTGTTCCACCAATAAGCATGCCAAATTCTGAACTCACCATTGATTCGAATTCAAATTCAACCGATGATTCTATCGAAGATTCTTCTTCAAAAGTATAACCTGCACCGCTATTAAAAGAAAGATTTGAGGGATGGTTTGGATTTACTACCGCATTTTCTTTATTGTCTTCATTTTTTTGTAAATAAGATTCCCACAAAGCAACCGAAGTCGTATCATTAATTGCTTCCAAATTAGGAATGACTGTTTCTCGTATTTGTCTATCCGAATAAATATAGATTGTTTCAAATCCATTGGGAGATACCATGATGCTGGTGTCTTGAATTACTTCCTGATTTATTTCATCCCAATCAATCTCATCTGTAACTCCCCACAGAAGATTCATTGCACCACCGACAAATAGATCTGAACTATCTCCTATCAGTTGGCTATCTGATGATGTTGTATATTCTTCTGAAGTTGTAAATGTGAATTTTTGTTCTCTGCTATTTTTTTGTGATATGGATTGAGACCAACCCATATTAATATCTAAAGTCATATTTATTTCATGTTCAATACTAAAAATTAAACCCATCGTTGTTGTTATATCAGCTCCTAAATGAACACTAAGAAAATCATTTGATTCCCGATTAGTGCAAACGGATGTACCAAATGCCATGGAATGGCTGGAACTTTGTTTAAACGAAGAAAAACTACCGTCTCCCGGTGGATCATGCAAGATCAAAAAAGGGATTTCCGGTGATGTGGTTGCAAAAGTAGTTTCTCTCGGACGAACCCCTTCGGTGATAACCCAATCCGTCTGGGTTGCATAATGGTTTGAATTTTCTTCATATACGGTAATTTCCAACATATTCTGATAAGGACGATTTCCACCAACAAGCAAATTAGGAAGATAGGGAGCAAAACTGTATTCGTAGCTAATGGTATCCACCAGGCTAACTTCCGTTTCACCTTGCGTTCCAACTTCATCTGTTATCAAAATATCAAAATTATCAAAATAAGTTTTGTTGTTAAAAGGTTCAAAACTATAATCCTCAAACGCTTTTATCTCAACACTTGCCCATTCATTTTGGGGCAGTACATAAAATCCATACAGACTATCAGAATCTGTATTGAGATATTGTAATTCCAGCGAGGATGACCATTCCACACCAATCTGAAGATCATTATACCAGACAAATGTTACTGTATCTACGACTGTATCAAATTCTTCGGGGAAACGAAGATCCGTATTAGTTTCGTTTGAATTTATAAAATCCTCATTTTCAAGTAAATCAAACGGGTCATTAGGTTCTACTGTTGCATTGGCTGAAACTGTTACAGTATAATTCAGAGGTGGGACATTATTGATAATTATTTTACCATCAAACCATTCTCCTGCTGTAGCGGTAAACATAGTATTATATAAAGCACTTGCAGATTGCAAATTTACATCAAATGCTCCAATTGGATAATGATCATCTCCACCAACTACTTCCACTACAAAACCTATTCTGGAAACATCTTCAAAATTCTTATTTGCCTGTGGAAAAGTTACCTCACCAAGATTCCATACCCGATCAAATGCTTGATCATGATAACTGACTGATAATAAACAATCGGTTCCATGTTCCACTTCCATCACATAATAACCGGAATCATCCGTAAAAGTTGGTGGGATAGTAATTTCTCCATTTAATAATATGGAAGCTTCACGTACCGGTTCCAAAGTATTTTGGAATATCAATCTTCCGCTAATAGGAATTAGAGAATTATCGGTAAAATCTACATTATTTGCACTGATACTGCTTTCACTGAGGGTTATCAGGCGTTGCTCCGGTTGAAAGAAATGACCTTCTTTATGAGGAGTAACGGTAAAAGTGGTAAAACTCCCATACGGAATTTGCGTAATGCTGTATTCACCCCAGTTATCGGTTATTCCTCCTAATTCTATTCCGGGCTCATTACTCGACCAAGTATAACCAGAAAAACTTCCTGTTTCAGAATTAATATTATTTCCATTATTGGTAGCATCAAAAGAGATGTCTCCATTTCCCTCGTTCATACCCCAATATCCTTCCAATCCTTCCGAATTCCAAGAGATAACAAGATTTTTTCCCGCGTTTATCTGCTCTTGAGTTCTTACTACGCTCCAAAGTCGAATATCATCTAAAGAACCGGTAAAATATTCCATCTCTCCGCAATCAAACATAACAGAACCCGATATATCCAATACTTCATTCGATTCTGCTACCAATATTCCATCAATGAACATTTTAGTTACGCTGTTATTCATATCTGTAGTCACGGCGATGTGATGCCATTCGTTATCATTAACTACCAATGTATCAGCTTCTTGAGAAATTACGATTGTATTATCTGTATAAACTAATTTCCCTTGAGAATCTATTTGTAAATTGGCATTGATAATAATTAGAGAATCGGGCGTAAAACTTATAAAAGAAAACAAATTGAAATCTGACATTTCTGTTTTTATCCAGGTTTCCAATGTTGCATCGTATAAATCTGTATTTTGGATAGTTGTGCTAAATTGACCGGAATCAAAATCCAAACAATATCCTGTTGAAGGAGTTAAGGAAACTGAAATATCTGCAACGGGATTATTATTTGGCGTAGTAATAGTTCCTGTAATGATACCATTGGGTTTTAAGAAACCGGCATCTTCGGAGGAATTTGATATTTCCGAACCGGCATAAGTGGAAACACGATATGTATAAAAAACACCCGGAATCGCTTCGTAATCATTATAATAATAACTTTGCGGATAAACCGTGCTAATCAAATTATCATTTCGATAAATATGAAAACCATTTATAGGCTGATATGTATTTACGTAATTCCAAGTGAGATGAACATAACCCGGGTAATTGTTATTCCCATCGCTAGCAGTGAAATTCGTCGGTTCCATCAAACCTGCATATTCCACAGCTCCTATATCAATCCGATCATAAACCGGAGAATTATGAGCATGAATACGAGGATTATTAAATAAATCCGTACTAGGCATATTCAATTCGGAAACATCCGGCATTCCGGCATTTAAACAAGGAGATGATGCCGAAATCTCAAAAGTATAACCTGTTTGCATTTCTGTTAGCTTGGGATCTGCATCAATATTGGTACTTCCGGAATATCCGCCCTGAACATCAGAAAAATACACATCGAGACCGGTTTTTACCGGATCTGCTTCATTGTCCCAGATAACACAGCTATAAATTTTCGGTTCTGCATTATTAACTGCATCAATAGCACTATAAGAAGCATCGGAAGTATTCTCCAAAATGGTCAAATTAGCCAAAACGGGATTCGCATTATCACAATAAATCGCTCCACCGGAAACGGATGAACTGTTTTGATAAAATAAGCAATTATAAAGCTCCGGAACAGCATCTTCGATATAGATACCACCGCCATGTTCAGCTTTCCCTTCTACGAATTTAGAATTGTTGATCCGAAGATTATCATATTGGTTCACATAAATAATTCCACCTTTCACGTTGGATGCTCCCGCAGAACCGGAATCCATAAAGCAACACTTTTCTATGGAAGAAAAATTGTCTTCCACTGATGGTCCTATGAACGAAAACATGGGCTTTTCCCTTGTTGTATTGGGTCTGAGAAATGCAAAATTGCTTGATTGTGGATTTACTATCAAGCTGCCATAAATATTCATGGAAGTTTCAGGAGAAAAACTGAAACTTAATAATTCTTCTCCTATTGTAAAGATTGTACCATCCGGTATAAGAAGATCATGAGATAGATAAATATCATTCTCTTCCCAAGTATAATCATAAGGAATCACTCCCGAATCCTGCTGCTTTTCATACGCTCCGATATCTATGCTATTTAAAATGATATCCAATTCACCGATACCGCATGTAATTAAACCATCACCATAGATTCTAGTATTACCGGCAAAATCATAATCTCCGGCAGTGCTGCCGGGTTTTCCACTATTGATACAAGGGGAACTATCGGAAATATCATAAGGATGATCTCCAGAACCTACAAACAACGGATCCCGATCCCAGCACATATTATATGTTCCGCTGTAAGGATCTGCTCCTGCACCTCCGAAGGCAGCTAAACCACCTTCGATAATGTTATATTCAAAAGAGAGATCAGAGTTCGTCTGATTGATGTAAATTTGATATCCGATATCTGCTGTATTTCCTGTGATGATATTGTTGTAAAGCAATGAATAGGGATTTCCGTCGAAGTAGATTCCTCCACCGTTTTCAGCCGAGTTATCCACTATAGTGTTGTTGTAAAATGAATTTACATTAAAATCTTTAATCCATAATGCTCCCCCATTCACGGAAGAATTATTGATTAATATGTTATTATAAAATGAGCTTACATATAAATAATGCGTAATTGCTGCAATTGCTCCACCGGAGTTTCCTGAATGATTACCGTTAAATGTACAATTTTTGATATTTGTACGAGCCCAATTGAGAAAAATTGCTCCCCCATTCGCATCTTCTGAATTTACTCCATAAGCCCTATTATTTTTAAACTCACAATTATCTAAAGTAGTGGTTAATCCTTCATTAAGCAAATCGTTTTTGTATAAAGAGATAGCTCCAGCTTGTCCAAGCGAATAATTATTTCTGAAAAGAGTATTTGAGATATTTAAATTTGAACTTTGTCTTAAAACTATTGCAGTTTGTTTAGCATATTCAAAAATACAGTGTTCTATTGTTCTTATCTCTTGATAATTGTGACGGCTATTAAACCATAAGTTTTTCCAACCTCCGGCAGTATCATTTTCATCATTTATCTCAGAAAAACCGGTTGTATCCGCAATGGTAAAAATAATTGGTTCTGCTTCTGTGCCTACCGCAGTAAAGTCAACATAATAGTCTATAATAATTTCGTAATGTCCCTGAAATTCGACTCGAACGCCCGGATCAATCGTAAAAAAATCCTCGATGAGCATATCACCAAATATTTTTACCACAGCATAACTAAAAGTTAATGGATCATCATAAGTACCACTATACCAGTTGGGACCAACCGGAGTTGGTGATGAAGTGTACTGAGTGCCATTATGAAGATTACCATTATCGGTTCCTTTATCATTGATAATGATATCCGGGTTGGAGTCATCATCCATAGAAAAATAGGCAACCAAGTTTCCATCGCTTAAATCAGGCGGAGTATGCCAGAAATCGGAAGGAGATGTTCCTGTATTATAATATTTACTATTATTCCAAAATCGAATATCGTCAATCTGACCATCAAAAAACCGATTAGTGGCTCCGGCATTTTCTCCAATATAAACAGGATAATCATTTTGATTACAATTCTCTGCCAAAAGTACATCGTTTTGAAAAATACTATCTACATAAATAAGTAACATTTGATCATGTTTTTCACAAACCAAATGATGCCATTCACCATCTGTAAATTCAGTAGTTGTAGTAGCAGAAACTCCTCCTGCTGTAAAACGAATGTTGTCTTCTTCATTATTTCTGTGTATTCTCCAGCTATCATCACCTTTGGTTATGATAGCTTGCCAGGGACGATCCCATGAATCTACTTTAATCCAAAATTCAATTGTAAAATTGCTATCAAAATCATATAATGATTCGTTTTCTAAAGAAACATAGTCATTAACTCCGTCAAATGTAAGACAATTGTTTTCATAAACGGGAACCGAAAACAAAGCAATTCCCCATAACACTAACAATACAATCAGTAAATGCTTTTTGTTTTTCATAATACTCTCCTTATTTTTACTTTTTTTAGTTTCTGCCGATTTTTTTACTTCATACAATTTCTAATGGCTCATCTACAATATCATATGAATTCGATTTTAAAAGATTGATAATATTACGAAGAAAGGGTGGAATAATAAGATTGATCTTTAAATTTGAATCTATGAGTTTTATCGTTCCTAAAATTTTTATGTCTGAAAGAGTGCGTATATATAGATACAATTCTGAAAAATTATCATCTTTCATTAGCACTATTAATTTGGAATAATTATCAGTGAAACATGGATTATATCCTTTTTCCTGCAAAAACTCGGAAAGTTCACTACGTGCTTTAGTGAGCTTATTAAATACAATAATATTTTTCATAATCACCTCATTAATCATTAGCCTTTTATTCGCAATTGTTGTGCCATTCATAATAATACGTGTAACGTGTTGAAATATATAATGTTCAGTAATTATGTAGATTTTCCCTACTGAACGAAAACGGTCAATAAAAAATAGAATATAAATAATTAAAGGGAGATAACTTCTTTAGAATAAACATATTAACTATTGTGAACGAAATCGTTCGGATGGTGGTTGATTTCGTTCGGCTTTTTTTATTTAATATTGAAGATTAATAATTGAATATTATCGGTATTTTGGAGTTGGTTTTGTTTTTCTTGAATTTTGGTCTTGTTTCTAAATTTTATGAACGCTGAGCGTCCTAATCATTGTTCCCACGTTGAGCATAGGAACAAGATTAACCCCAACCCCAACCCTTCCCCTTCGTAAGGGGAAGGGAGCAGTGTCTTATCCTGAAATAAGTTCTCCCCTTACGAAGGGGAGTTAGAGGGGGTTATCTTTTTCTTTGCGTCTCTGCGACTTTGCGAGAATTTTTATTTTTACAATTCTGCTCAGAAAATATAATCTAAAACTCCAAATCATACTTTTTAATTCTTCTATTCAATCCGGTTCGAGTAATCTTTAATAATTTTGCTGCTTTTGTTTTGTTGTTATCTGTTTTCTGCATAGCTACAGTAATCATCTGTTTTTCAAGGTTATCCAATTGAGATAAGGAAAGATCATCAAAATTCTTAAATATTGAATTAATTGAAGCAGAAGAAGCTTTATTAACTAGCGATGAATCAATTTGCAGAAATTCATCTTCTATTCTATCCATTATTACAGCTTTCTCAATGATATTTTTTAATTCTCTGATATTCCCGGGATATGAATATTTAAGTAATTTATCTTTTGAACTATCGGAAATAGGTTTTGTTTGTTTTTTTAAAGAGAGACTGAATTTTTCATTGAAATGTTCAGCAAGAGGAATTATGTCTTCCAGTCTTTCTTTTAATACCGGAATATTTATGTGAAATTTATTCAATCTATAAAAAAGATCTTTTCTAAATGTATTATTCTGAACCATCTTTTCCAGATTTTTGTTTGTCGAGGCGATAATCCGCAAATTGAGATTTATATCCTGCAACGAGCCTACTCTTCTGATCTTTCTCAATTCCAGAACTCGTAGAAGTTTTGCCTGCATCGAAATGGGCATATCTCCGATCTCATCCAAAAAGAGAGTTCCGTTATCGGCATTTTCAAAATATCCTTTTTTATTGGAATCTGCTCCAGTAAACGCATTCTTAGAGTGACCAAAAAATTCGCTTTCAAATAAACTTGGGGAAATTGCGGTGCAGTTTACATCAAAAAATATTTCATCGCTGTTTTCGCTTAAGCGATGAATTCCCCGTGCAACAAGCTCTTTTCCTGTTCCGCTTTCTCCTGTTATCAAGACATCAGTATTGTTTGAGACAGCAACTTTATTTATCAGCTTTAATATTTCTTTCATCTTGCTACTATGAGCTAACATAAGGTATTTTTCATCATCAGAACAAAGCATACTTTTAAAAGAATGACGATAAATTGAAACTTTTTTTTGCATATTGATAAATTTTTGCGTTCTCTGGATTGCTATTTCAATATCAGATAGATTAAATGGTTTTGAGAAGAAATCGATTGCACCTTCTCGCATTGCAGCAATTGCAGTATCCATATCGCCGTGTCCACTAATCATTATTGTAGCAATTTCATTATCAATTTTTATAATTTTTTTTAGCAACTCAATTCCACTCATTTCAGGTAATTTCAAATCTATAATGGCTATATCAATAGGCTTGGATGAAACTATTTCTAAGGCTTCGGAAGGTCTTTCCGCAGATAAAACATCAAAATTATTATCTGTTAGATATTCACTTATCTCATCTCGATAACCTTTTTCATCATCAATAACAAGTATTGTCAGCTTTTTCATTTTATCCTCACTTTTTATAAAGAATTTTAACCACGAATTAACTCGAATTTGCTCGAATTTACACGAATGAAAAAAAATCCTCTGTTATTGTTCCCAAGCTCAAGCTTTGGAACACACTGATTTATGAAGCTTTTGCTTCATTTTGGATTCTCTAAGCTTAGCCTTTTATTTCATTCCCAAACTGGGGTTTGGGAACGAGAATTGAGTTTTAAAAACATCGGAATGTGCGAAGCTCTTCCGATTGTTTAGTTTGTAAAACCAATTCAGCATTCCGAAGATTTGGCAATGCCAAAGCATTCGAAAGTTAGTATCTTATCTCTAATATTTGTGTTAATTCGTGAAATTCGTGGTTTCATCTTTTCCAGTTTATCTGAGTTATGCTGTTGAAAAATAATTTTGTAGCTCAATTGTGACAATTGTAAATAATCCTTTTTCACTTTTAACAGAGATTTTTCCTTCCATCTCACTAATAATTCCGTAACAAATTGATAATCCTAAACCTGTGCCTTTATTTTCATCTTTTGTAGTATAAAACGGTTCAAAAGCGTGTTTCAAAGATTGTTCATCAAAACCTATTCCGTTATCTTCAATTTCAATAATTATTTTATCAGCAATTGTTTTCAATCTTATATTTACCTGTTTTGAATCATCAAATTCATCAAATTTCTCACAAATAGCATCCTTTGCATTACTGAGCAGATTTAAAATAACTTGTTCCAATCGGTATTTATTTCCTATAGTTTCCGGATTGGTTGAATCAAATTCTTTGATAATGTTTATATTATGTTTTTTGCATTGCACTTGAATCATTGATAAAGCATCATTAATTGTCTTGGCAATTGAAAATCTTTGACTTCCGGTATCTTGTTGATCACGAGAAAATAATCTGATGTGTTCGATAATCTGAGAAATTCGTTTTATATTCTCATCAATAAATTGTGATTTATCTTTGAGATATTTATCAGTAATATTTTTTTTATTGAATTTTCTGAACAGGTTTTGAATAGCAATATTTATCAAACCCAAGGGCTGATTTATTTCGTGAGCAATCCCAGCAGCTAACTGCCCAAGAGATTCCAACTTTGATTTTTGGATTATTATCTGCTGCTGTTTTTCTCTTTTTTTAATCTCTTCCTCAACTCGTTTGGATAGCTCAACTGTTTTCAAGCGATAAACTTCTGCTTCGTGTTTTTTTTTCTGCACAAGAAGTTTGGAATTGACTTCGGCAATAATTCGTGTATTTTTCTCATCAATAAATTCATCTTTTATCAATTGTCTTTTTCTATGATACTTAAATGCTCGCTTATAATCTTTGCAATAATCAAAGTATTCAAAAAAATGGGTATAAATATGAATTAACATATCCCGATAATTTCTTTTTTTTGCTATTCTATAAGCAACCATTGCCTTTTCCATTTGTTTTTTTCTATCTCCGATTGTGTAATTTATGTGAGCCATCGTAATTAATATTTGAACGATAATTCGTTGAGCATTTGTTTTAGTAGCGAGTTCATAAGCAGTATCAAGAATATTCAAGGCTTCCTCATATCGTTTTTCGTCCCGCAGAAGATAAGCATAACATTGATAGCAATGAGCGAGCCCGATAATATCATTATCAGCTTTTCTTGCGTCGATTGCTTTTTGAAAATATAGATGTGAATTTTTGAAATCCTTTTTTCTTCGATAAAATAGAGCAATGTTCATAGAAGCTAACGATATTCCGTAAATAAAATTATTTTGTTGGGATAGTGCATAAGTCTCTTGGAAATATTCTATTGCTGAATCATAATCTTTAAGCTGGTTACAAATTACACCAAGGTTATTCAAAATAGTCGTAGTTGATTCAAGATTTGGATATTTTTTTTTGAGATCCAGATTTTTTTTATAATATTTTACAGCCTTTTCTAAATCTTTAATTTCTTTATAGGTAATACCAATATTATTGTATATTCGTCGAAGTTCTATTCCGTACTTTTCTTGAATAAATAAAGACTCGGCTTTGAAGTAATATTCCAGAGCTGAGTTATATTCTCCTTTATGAAAATAACCCAAGCCGATATGCATAAATGCTAATCCTTCATACCTGAGTGAATTTGTTTCTTTGGATAGTAGCAAAGCTTCTTTGCTCATCTTAATACACAATTCAGGATTAGAATTCATCAGTTTATATGCTTCCTCAATGAGATTGTGGAGTTTTTCTAATGTTTTATTATTTTGCTTCTCTTGAGGACTATTATCTGTTAATTTATTAATTTCTTGTCCCATATTTTTTCCTGATCAGTATTTTTTGTATCATAAACATAATTTGTGGCTAATGGATGGCAGCTGCCACGCTCTTTCACTTTCTCTTCTTGCTTGGCTGTGGAGCTGTGTGTTACAAGCATCATTTTATCCTATATATTTTTGAGAAATTTCATTTTAAATTAAAAATATCACCATTAATTTTAAACGAAATCACTGTTTTACGAGAATCATCTTGTGTCCAAACTGTTAAAAATGGAAAATTTATATTGAGAATTAAATCAAAATCGTAAATTTTATACGAAATCTGTGGAGAAAAATCCACTAAAAATAAATTTTGATTATTTGTAACTTCGATGGTTGATGATTCTTTAGTCTTGCCTTGTCCAGAAATTATAGAGTTCATAAAAGTTGAAAGTGTAATTTTTTTGTTAAGATAATAATCATAACGTCCACCAAAGAAAAGTATATTTCCATCTTTTATTTTAAATTCAATTTCATCATATTCTTGAGTACTATAATCATTAAATCTGTAAAATATTTGCCCTTCAAAATGGGAATTTTCTAAATCTCCAAAAAAATGATAGTCAAAAATAAAATCCGTAGAACCTGAGCCTAAAGCTGTTAATTTATTAATTAACGAATTTTTATACTCTCCCAAGGGAATTTTTAGATAAAGATCAATTGTATGCTCATTAGCGAAATAATCTTCAAGAGTTAAACCATAACTCAATAAACCATCTCCAAAACCAGAATTTTCTTTTAGAGAATTATCATCTTTAATTAATCTATTAATAAAATATGGAAGTTCAAATGATACAATTGTTTTTTTAAATAAAACTTCGATAGGTAAACTAAGAAAATTATTATTTATCGAGAAATTTGCATTTAGACCTAATTTAAGACTTGAACTATTAATATCTATAATATTATCAATATAAGAACTTTTCTTTGAA
>JAIORE010000074.1 GCA_021108315.1 Candidatus Cloacimonadota bacterium | reverse complement strand
ACAGCCGGAACAAAGTGGAGACCTGCGAAGCTCATCCTGTTTGAGAATGATAAATGAGAAATTTTGAATGAATATTATTTGGAGGATAGAATGTTGAAGAATTATATCAAGATAGCACTTAGGAATATTTTCAGGAACAAACTTTTTTCACTGATCAATATCCTCGGATTATCACTGGGAATGACTGTTAGTTTGCTTTTACTTCTCTGGGCTCAAGATGAGTTAACTTTTGATAAATTTCATAATAATATTAATAATCTATATCAGCTCTCGATGATCAATGAAGATGTAACACCTGCTTCTGCCGGCAGAACAATTCCGTATAAATTGATCCCTGTTATCAGAGAAAAATTCTCGGAAGTGAAAAATGCTGCACGGATCCGTTTCACAGGAGATATTATCTTATCTACGGAAGATAAGAAATTCAAAGAAGATAATTTCCTTATTGCTGAGACGAATTTTCTGGAGATGTTCACTTTCCCTGTAATTGAGGGAGATATTCAAAATGCGTTGATCGAGCCAACTTCCATTGTACTAACAAAATCTTCTGCAAAGAAATTCTTCGGAGAGGAATCTGCTTTGGGTAAAAGTTTAATTGTAAATAATAACAGGTCTTTTACAATAACGGGAATTGTAGAAGATTGTCCTGATAATTCGACGATTAATTTTGATTATATAATTCCATTTAGTCTGCTGGGAGAAAGGGCAGATACATGGAGTTGGGAATGCAGCGGTTTTGTGGAATTACACGAAAATATTTCAGTAAAAGCATTTAAAGAAAAGATCAGAACAGCGTTGGTAGATAACAGTCCAAGAGATGTGGACAAAGATATGCTTTATCTTCAATCTTTCTCCCGAGTTCATCTGTTTTCTGCGGATGATCAAGCTGCCGGAATGATATTGGTGTATGTTTTCAGTTCAATAGGAATAATCATTCTGATAATTGCCTGTATAAATTTTATGAATCTTACAACTGCCAGGTCGGTTAAACGGGCACGCGAAGTCGGTGTGAGAAAAGTCGTAGGAGCACAAAGAAAGCAGTTGATATACCAATTTCTGCTTGAATCCGTGATGATGACTTTTTTTGCTTTGATCATCTCGCTTGTTTTGTCGGAATTGTTTTTACCGAAATTTAATTTACTCACAGGAAAATCAATCAGATTGGATTTTACTGAAAATTTTGTAATTTGGGGTTTACCTGTAGTTTTATTTGTCACGGGACTTCTATCAGGAATTTATCCTGCTTTATTCCTGTCTTCATACAAACCGATCAAAGTTCTTAAATTAAATTTCAGCTCAAGATCGACGAAGGTGTTCCGAAAAGTTTTGGTAGTTTTCCAATTCACAATTTCTATAGCTCTCATCATTCTTACTTTTGTAATAATCCGCCAATTAGATTTCATTAATAACAAAGATCTGGGTTTGAAAAAGGATTCTATAATATTCTTGCCTGTTTACAGCGAATATTCAAAAAAATATGAAACTATAAAAGATGAACTTCTGAAAAATACGAATATCAAATATGTCTCTGTGGCTAATACGCATCCTGCTTCTGTCGGGAATGTGAATCCTGCGAGTTGGGAAGGAAAACAAAATGAAGACAGATACATATTCAGATGCATTTACACAGATAATGAATATCTTGAGATGTTTGAAATTCCGTTTATTGCAGGTGGGAACTTCCAAAACGAAACAGCAGAACATCCTGATATTGAATACATTTTGAATGAAACTGCCATAAAAACCATGGGAATGACCGATCCGATCGGGAAGAAATTCAGTATGTTTGGAAATGACGGATATATAGTCGGAGTTGTGAAAGATTTCCATAATAAACCTTTGGAACAAAAGATTCAACCGCAATTGATCTCTCAACTTGATTGGTTTCGAGGAACTATGTTTATCAGTCTCGATCCTAATGATATCGAAAACTCATTGGAATTTATTCAAGAAAAACTGAATGAGATAGCTCCGGGTTATCCTTTTGAATACACATTCGTCGATGAGAGCATAGGAAATCAATACAGAAGTATCCAACGATCGCGTTCGATAATGACCTATTTTGCTGTTCTTGCTGCATTTATTTCTGCTCTCGGTTTGTTCGGACTTTCATCTTTCACTACAGAGCAAAGATCACGAGAAGTCAGCATCAGAAAAGTATTTGGTTCTTCAGTAAAGGAAGTTATTACATTATTGACAGGAAAGTTTTTGCTTTGGGTTGCGGTTGCCACAGTTATAGCAATTCCATTGTCTTGGTATATGTCGGAAATTTTTCTTAAAGGATTTGCCTACCGAATTAGTGTCTCAATACTTGATTTTGCAATTCCTATAATTGCGCAATTTGCTCTGGCTTTTCTCGCTGTTAGTTTTTATACGCTCAAAACTGCAATGTCAAATCCTATAGATGCTTTGAAGAATGAGTAACTCAAACAGCAGGAAAAAATGTGGAGACCTGCGAAGTTCATCCTGTTTGAGAAAAAGGAGTAAATAAAATGGTATTAATCCAGAGTGGAATCTTTATTATGGGAAAAGGCTTCTCAAAGGATACAGATTTCTCACCACAACATCAGGTTAAAATTAGTTCATTCTATATTGATCGATTTGAAGTAACAAACAAAGAATATTTCGACTTTTGTCGGTCAACCGGGCATAGCTTACCGGAATTCCGGAATTTATCAGATTTTAGGAATGGTTTGAAATATCCTGATCATCCTGTAGTTGGTATAAATTGGAATGATGCCAATGAGTATTCTAAATGGACAGGAAAACGTTTTCCTACGGAAGCTGAATGGGAATATGCTGCCAGAGGTGGAAAAGCAGAAAAAGATTTCCCTGACGGCAGTTTGTTTGATTCGAAAAAAGAAGGAATAAATTGCGGACAAATAGCAAAAGGCACACAAAAAGTTGGAAGTTATCCTCCCAATTCATTCGGTTTATATGATATGGCTGGAAATGTATGGGAGTGGATTGCAGATAAATATGATTCGAACTATTATCAGAGAAGTCAGTCCCTGAATCCAACGGGACCGCAAGAAGGTAGATTTCGTGTAATTAGAGGTGGTAGCTGGCATTCGGGAGTTTATTGCACACAAGTACATTATCGAAATGCACTTCCTGTAAACTGGGTTGATTTTGCTGTTGGATTCAGATGTGCAAAAGATTATGAATAATTCAGGAGATAATTATGTTAAAAAATTATATTAAGATAGCTCTAAGAAATCTCATTCGTCACAAGGGATTTTCCTTCATCAATATTATTGGTCTATCTATTGGAATGGCAGCCTGTTTGATAATCCTGCTGTTTATCCAAAAGGAACTTTCTTATGAAAAAATGCACACCGAAGCAGAACAGATCTATCGTGTATTAACAATTGATAAAGCCCTTGGAACGAACAATCAACGGGTTGGAATCACTATGCCACCATTAGGAACTGTTTTACCGGAAGCATTTCCGGAAGTTAAAGATGCTTTGCGTTTAACAAGCGGACGAAGAACATTATTAGCATTTGATGATAAACCCGCAATTTATGCTGAACAACTAAGAACAGCAGATGAAAACTTCTTTGATTTTTTCAATTTCCCACTTTTGCAAGGAAATCCGGTAACAGCTTTAAAAGAACCATTTACAGTCGTTCTAACCAAATCTCTTGCCGATCAACTCTTTGCAGATGAAGAACCTCTGGGAAAAACACTCAAAACCGGAGGAAATTTTGACTTAACCGTAACCGGAATAATGGAGGATCTTCCCGATAATACACATTTGACCTTTGATGCACTCGGTTCGATCAAAACTCTGGAATCATTAGCTAAAGCTAATCAGCCTGAAAATAGTACTCGCCCAATCTGGCTTGAAGAGTGGAGAATGATCGGTATGCCAACTTATGTACGATTTCATAAAGGAATTGTTGTAGAAGGATTTGATGATAAGTTCACTCAATTAACTCGTAAGTATGAGGTTAGAGAGAATTTCGATATTACATTGCAACCACTTTTGGAAGTTCATCTCAAATCTACAGATGTAATTTTTGATCCTGTGCAGAATAAAGGTGATATGAAAAATATTTATATCTATGCTGCAATAGCTCTTTTGATTTTACTGATCGCTGCTGTAAATTATATGAACCTTTCAACCTCCAAAAGTACGGAAAGAGCAAAAGAAGTGGGAATGCGAAAAGTAGTAGGATCAAAGAAATCTCAATTGGTTCAACAATTTCTCGGAGAATCTCTTTTAATTACTTTTATCGCATTATTAATAGCGATCGGACTTGTTGAAATCTCAATTCCCTTGCTCAACGATCTTACAGGTAATACAATGTCATTAAATTTGATTTTCAATTCAATTGTAATCGGTTTCTTGTTACTTTTACTGATTATTGTAGGACTATTAGCAGGATTTTATCCGGCAATTATTCTTTCCGGGTTCAAACCGGTAACGGTTTTAAAAGGTTCTTTCAAGACTGGGAAAAGAGGATCAATTCTGCGGAAAATATTGGTAGTTTTTCAATTTTCTCTTTCAATCGCTTTAATTGGAATGACTGCTGTAATTCAGCGACAACTTTCTTATATTCAACAAAAAAATATTGGTTATGATAGAGAACAAGTGCTGATATTTGATATGTTTGATCGTTCAATGAACGAAAATATAGAAACATTTCGAGAGGAACTAACCGGACATAGTTCTTTTGTTTCAGTATCCACTTCAACCAATATTCCCGGAAGAACTTTTGGTAGAACAGGTATCACACCGGAAGGAGCTTCAGAAGAAGATATCTGGATATGGAGTCAGTTTGCCGTTAGTCCGGAAACTATTCCGACTTTAGGGATGGAGATCGTTCAGGGTAGAAATTTCAGTCGAGAAATCACTTCTGATGCGGAAGGCGGAGTTGTTTTGATCAATGAAACCGCTGTGAAACAACTTGGTTGGGAAAATCCTCTTGAAAAACGTTTATTCTTTGGTCAACAGGATTCCTTGGGAACGCAAATTGTTGGAGTTGTTAAGGATTTTCATTTTATAGCGATGCATCAGAATATCGAACCGGTTGTGATTTATCCCCTAATCAATAATGCGGGAAATCTATTATCGGCAAGAATAAACCCGGGACAGATCAAGGAAGCAATGCAATATGCAAAAGATAAATGGAGTGAGATTTATCCTGATTATCCATTTACTTGTAGTTTTTTAGACGAAGAATTTGATAATTTGTATAGCAGGGATATCAATACCGGTAAGATAGTTAATATTTTTTCATTTCTGGCAATTTTCATTGCTTGTCTCGGTCTCTTCGGACTCGCCAGCCATACCACTTTACAAAGAACGAAAGAGATTGGAGTGAGAAAAGTGATGGGTGCAACTGTTGGATCAATTGTCAAATTACTGGCTATTGATTTTGTGAAATGGGTTTTACTATCAAATCTTTTTGCTTGGCCTCTTGCTTGGTTTGTTGCAAAAAAATGGTTACAAAACTTTGCCTACAAAACAGAGATAGATCTGTGGATTTTCGTGGTTTCCGGGTTATTTGCCTTAATTATTGCTTTTATTACAATTAGTCTTCAAACAATTAAAGCTGCTAATGCCAATCCCGTGGAAGCGTTGAAGTATGAATAGTAGCTCAAACAACCTTGTTTGAGAATGATAAATGATAAATGTGAAATTAGAAATGAAAGCAGTAACTCAAAAAGAAGGGAAAAATGGAAGAATGGAAGAATGGAGAAAGGGAAAAACGTAAGAATAGGCAAGAAAATTGAAAATTGAAATAAGAGAAAATAATTGAAGAAAAGAAAAAGCAGACTGGACTTCACCCATCTTTTCAGGTTGGAGCTCAGAATGCAACACGATAAAACAATATAGAATAAAAGGGATAGGAGATAGGAAAAAAGAGAAAAAGAAGTAAAGAAAAATCAGAAGAAAGGACAAAATAAGGATTCACATCTTCCCTTCTTTCGATTTTCCTTTTTTTTCTCTTATTTCCCTCCGAAGGAGAAATTATGTTTAAAAATTATTTGAAAATCGCTTATCGCAACTTAGCACGTTCCAAAGGTTATGCCTTCATAAACATAATTGGTCTGGCTATCGGTTTTTGTGCCTGCATAATTATTGGTCTTTGGATTCAAAATGAGTTAGCTCACGACAAATTCAATGAAAATTACAGTGATATTTACCATGTTCTCACCAAGCATTATTATGGTAGTCAGCAATCATGGAGTACCGGCTCTCCTCCGGCTCTCGGACAGGCTATGAAACAATATTATCCGGAAGTATTGAATTCCTGCCGATTGCAAAATGGAACTCAATCTTCATCCGTAAAATTTAGAGATAAAATATTTAAAGAAGAATTACAAATGGCAGACCCATCAATCTTTGAAGTCTTTACTTTTTCGTTGATATTGGGGTCATATGAAAAGGCTTTCCATAATAATTATTCCGTAATTTTGTCAGAAAGAATGGCTAAAAAGTATTTTGAAAATGAAAATCCAATCGGAAAAACATTTCTGATAGATAATAATTATGAGTTGGAAGTAATTGGGGTTATGCAGGAAATCCCTGATAACTCAGCAATTAAATTTGATTTTTTTGTGCCCTTGGAAATTTTGAACGACATTTATGGTGAAGGCAACACGAAGACTTGGTATAATTGTAGTTTCAACACATATATCGTGATGCAGTCCGATGTTGATTATTTAGATTTCCGGGAGAAATCGAAAACATTTATCACAGATAACTATCCTGAATCTGACACAGAACCTTGTGTTTACCCATTTTCAAAACAATATATGTATCTTTACGGCAATCGTGGAGTAGTAATGACAATGGCAATAATTGGAGCTTTAATTTTGCTGATAGCCTGCATAAATTTTATAAATCTTTCTACTTCATTTGCTTTTAATAGAACGAAAGAAGTTGGACTACGCAAACTGGTGGGAGCACGACGCAGACAGCTCATCAACCAATTTTTTGTTGAATCAATATTGATAACGTTTCTCTCAATCATATTAGGAATTGCATTAGTAGAAATACTTTCACCGCAATTTACAACCTTGATCCAAACCAAAATCAGCATATTTACATCTACTAACCTGATTTATTTTTTAGCGATTCCGGTAATGGGCATTATAATCGGATGCCTTGCAGGATTTTATCCGGCTCTTGTTCTTTCTTCATTCAAACCTGTAACCACGATTAAACATTCTTCTCAACAATTTGGCGGAAGGTCAATTGTACGTAAAATACTGGTAACTATCCAATTTGTACTGTCGATTACATTGATAATCTGCACAATTATCATTACTCAACAGAGCGATTTTATGATCAACAAAGATCAGGGTTACAATAAAGACTGTCTGGTTTATATACCTCTTCAGGGTCAGATCAAAGAAAATCCTGAAATCTATCGGCAAGCATTGGAAAAGAATCCTGACATACAAAATCTGACTTTCCTGGGTAGAAATCCTACCGGAATATGGACAAACGGAAGTGGTTGGGAATGGGAAGGCAAACCGGATGATCTTGATGCATTCGTTACTTATCAGGGAGTTGATGAGAATTATCTGGAAACATTCCAAATTGAAATGTTGCAGGGAAATTATTATAATGATTCATCTGATGAATCTACTCAAATCGTAATAAATGAGAGTTTTGCGAAAGCGATTACTGATGATAATCCTGTAGGAATGACTTTGAATCATGAAGAGAACAGCTTCAAAATTTTGGGTGTAACGAAGAATTTCCATTTTAAATCTGCTCATCATAAGGTAGGAGCAATTGCTTTATATCTAAACACTGAAAACACTTTCCAAATGGTTACTTATAAATTTTGCTATATGCGAGTGAATTCAGAAAATTTATCTGAAACTCTGAAATTCATTGAACAAACTACTCGCTCTTTAACTCCTGATTATCCATACGAAATCAACTTCTTGGAAAGCGATGTAGAAAATCTTTATCAAAGAGAAGTACGGAGCAGCAGGCTGATCTCGGTTTTTGCTATTTTGGCTGTTTTCATATCTTGTCTGGGATTATTTGGGTTATCCACTCTCATCACTCAACAACGAACCAAGGAGATAGGAATTCGCAAAGTTTTGGGTTCATCTGTTTTCCAAATTGTTGGTCTTTTGGCGAATCAGTTCGTGAAATGGATTCTGATCGCCAATCTAATAGCTTGGTCAATTTCTTATTATCTCATGAATAAATGGCTGCAGAATTTTCCATATAAAATCACATTAAGTTTATGGTATTTCCTTGTTGCCGGTTTGATGGCTCTTTTTATAGCCTTCATTTCAATTTCATTCAACACAATTAAAGCAGCAAATTCAAATCCGGTGAAAGCCCTAAAGTATGAATAATAATACAAAGCTCCCGCTTTGATAAGGAAAATGTGAAAAAAAAAGAAATAAGGAATATAAAAATGAAAAACAACACAAATAACGCAATAACAACTTTTTTTTCCGCTATCATTATTTGTCTATTATTTTCACTCAATTTATCAGGTCAAACAATCAATTATAACCATTTTTCAAAGCAGGTTGATCGTCTCTTGAATGAACATGTTAAACAAACAACGCCCGGAGCTGCAGTAATAGTTACGGAAAAAGGGAAACCGATTTTTAAAGAGTGTTATGGACTTGCCAATCTGGAACACAATATTCCGGTTACTCCAACAACTGTATTCAATCTTGCTTCTGTTGCAAAACAGTTCACAGCTTTTTCCATCCTTCTTTTGGAAAATGAGGGAAAAGTAAATCTGGAAGATGATATTCACAAATATCTGCCGAAACTTCCTGATTATGATCATAAAGTCACTGTTCAACATTTGCTCAATCATACAAGTGGGATTTGGGAATATTTGAACGTTATGAGCAATTTTGCAGGCAACTCATATTTAGATTACTTTACCCTGGATTATGCATTTAAAATGCTAAAACACCAGGATAGACTGCTTTTTGAGCCGGGGTCGGAATGGTCTTATTGCAATGCCAATTATGTATTACTTACTCAAATAGTTTTTAATATAACCGGTGACTCATTTAGATCGTGGACACAAAGCAATATTTTTCAGCCACTTGGAATGAAAAATTCATTTTTTCATGAAACCTCTTTCCAGGTGATCAAGAACAGGGCAACACCATATCGAAAAAATAATAATGGAGATTTTATCGTCGGTTCAAGCGGTCGATATAATTATGCAGGCTCGTCTGATTTATACACCACAATTGAAGATATGGTACTTTGGATGGACAATTTCCGCACTAAAAAGTTAGGAGGCGATGAAGTTGTTGATAAGACCTTTCAAAAGAGCAAACTCAATAATGGATCAGAAAGCTTTTATGGATATGGTTTGGGAAAACATAATAAACATGGAAAAACCGTCATTAACCATTCCGGGCAAACAGGAGGATATAAAGCGTATATGCTTTACTGTCCGGAAAATGAGGTGGGTATCACAATTTTGTCCAACAAACGCTCATTTAATGTTGAAGGTATCGGGAATAAAATTTTCGCCCTTTATCTTGGGATAGAGCTAGAGAAGAAGAAAAAGGAAAAAACCCAAACTGAAAAGAAGGTCGACTTTACTATTGATTCTTCGCGTGTGGGAGACTATAGTGGAATGTTTCTTATCGAAGGAGATTCATCCAATCTGGCTTTTTGTAATATAGGAGAGAATACATTTTACGGAATTTTTGAAGGATTAGGTCAGGATAGTTTCTATCCGATATCTGAAACAGAATTCACCAATAATCGAAATCCAAGTGTAAATTTCACCTTTATTCCTAATGAAAATAAAAAATTGAATCGACTTAAACTGGATTTAAAAGGGGATATTATGTGGGCGAACCGAATTGTTTTTGAACGGCTTTCTCCTTTTCAACTCTCCGAAATATACTCTGGCAAATATTTTTCGGATGCATTGGGTACGGTTTACGAAATTGATATGAAAAACGAACATATTGTGTTGTGCCATAGAAAGTATGATGACAGATTATTTCAGCAAGTTGGAAACGATGAATTTGCCAGCGGGTATGGCATCATGCGTTTTAAAAGAAATGAACATGATCAAATCATTGGATTTGATATTTTGGATGAGTTTTTTAATTATAACCCGATTTATTTTCAAAAGATTAAAGATTGAATAAAGAAAGTTTCATGATTTTAAAATGAAACAGAAAAAAGAGAAATTATGTGCAGTAAAAGGAGATTTAAAATTGTTTTTCTCTCGTTTATTGTCTTACTTATATCAATTATGTTTTCGGGATGTGAAAAATCAGAAAAGAATAATCTAACAGAACCTATTGTGCATGAAAGAGGCGAAATCAAGAATGTGCAGAGTGTGAATAATATATCAGTTGAAGAAATTCAGCAATTACTGGCAAGTATAGAGCTTGCAATACCGTTCACTTTATCTCATTCCATTGAGGCGATATCTGTAACTTATTATACAATAGATGGTAACGGAATCGAGTAAATTGCATCTGGAGCTATCATTGTTCCTCCGGTTCTCCCTTCTTTTCCTTCATCATTAGATATTCCGTGACTGCCCCGTTGAATTGATTTATATTCAACCGGGGTTCAATATTTGATATTTAAAATTTATTTTTCCTAATGTTTTAACTTATTGCTCCCATTTTCGCACATTATAGAACATTCAATGTACGCAAGCGAACACATTTGACAAACAGCCTTGTTAGAAATACAGCTATTAATAGTATTTTATACACTTTTTTACATTCGGCACATGATTTGCTATAATTTGTATATTGCAAGAATGTAAATTAATAACTGCTCAAAAGTTTTTGTTTTGAGAATGTGATTTTTTTAAATTAATAAATGGTGAATGAAAAGAAGTAACTCAAACATTCCTGTTTGAAAAAAAACATGAATGATTGGAGGAAAAATAAGTCAAAGCTCCCGCTTCGAGAAGGATAAATGTGAAATTTGAAATGGGAAAAAAAAGAAACAGGAGAAAAGATGTTAAAAAATTATCTTAAAATAGCATTTAGAAACATTTTACAACACAAAGGATTTTCCATCATTAATATTTCTGGGCTTGCACTGGGATTGGCAGTATTTATGCTGATCATGCTCTGGGTTCACGATGAGATAAGCTACGATCGTTTTCACAAAAAAACAGATAGACTCTATCGTCTTGTTGCCCAGGCTCAATTGGGAGAGCAGAGCTTCAAAGCGGTGGTAACACCGGGAGAATTTCCTCCATATCTGAAGGATAAAATTCCTGAGATCGAAGAAGTAAGTAGATATCGTCCTTTAGCCTATGAAGTTTTAGTGAAGGTAGGAGAAAAGAAATTTTATAAGAGGAAACTTGCCTGTGCAGATTCCACTTTCCTTCGGCTATTTGATTTCGAGGTGATCTCCGGAAATGTGGAAGATGCTCTGACCGGCGTAGAAAAAATCATTCTGACAAAAAGCACTGCGGAAAAATATTTTGGCAATGATGATCCTATCGGTAAAACTATTGATCTCTATAATGGAAGAATAACCAGCACAGTAACAGCATTAATTGAGAATCTGCCATTCAATACTCACTTCGATTTTGATATGCTGATCTCAATGAAATTGTTGGCTCCTTTTGATTGGGGAAATCACTATTTCAATGGTTATTTTCTATTATCGGAAAATGCCGATCCAAACCTGGTGGTAGAAAAGATAAATCAGAGTATCAAAGAAAGAGAGTTGGAATTTAGCGCCTATTACTATCTGCAATCCATCAAAGACATTCACCTTAAATCTGATTTCGACATCGACATGGCAAATAGCACTTCCGAAATAAACAAAAATGTCTATATTTTTACCTACATTGCTTTTTTCATTTTACTGATTGCCTGCATTAATTTCATGAACCTGAGTACTGCCCGAAGCAGTAAACGAGCAAGGGAAGTAGGAATTCGTAAAGTTGTGGGTGCATATCGCAAGAATCTGATGCTACAGTTTATGGGAGAATCCATTTTGATTTCTTTCTTGGGAATGATCTTTGCCCTTGTACTGGTGGAACTTTTCTTACCCTGTTTCAATCTGCTAACCCGGAAAAACATTAATCTGATGACTGAAAATAATTTTGGACTTCTCCTACAGATACTAGGACTTACTACAGTCACAGGTATCGTGGCAGGTTTTTATCCCAGTTTGTATCTTTCATCATTCAAACCGATTTTGGTCATGAAAAGACAAACAATTCATCAGAGTTCGAAGCTGAGAAGAATCATGGTGATCATCCAATTTGCACTTTCAATCATACTTATTTGCGGAGCTATAGTTGTCTCCAACCAACTTAAATACATTCAGCAGAAAGATCTGGGTTTTGACAGAGAAAACCTGGTTTACATGAGAACTGTTAGCGGTTTTGGAGCAAGTTATGATAAATTCAGACAAGAACTGCTTGCTCTTTCGGAAATCGAGAATGTTACACTTTCCTCGGATATTCCCACAAATACTATTCATCTATGGGGTGGTTTCGACTGGGAAGGTATCCAGGAAGATCAAACTTTCTTGATGAATGTTTATACGGTGGATAATCATTTTATTAATACAATGAAATTCAACTTACTTGAAGGAAGGGCTTTCTCACCGGAATTTGACGATACTGCCAATTATATTTTGAACGAAGCAGCTGTAGCTTACACTGGAATCGAAGATCCGGTGGGAAAACGATTTTCGCACGATGGGAATCAAGGGAATATCGTAGGGATAGTGAAGGATTTTAATTATAAATCTATCCGCACTAAAGTGGAACCATTGGTTCTGCGGCAGGGTAATAGTTATCAATATGTTATTACTCGGATCAACTCATCGAATTTGGAGCAAACCATAGAAAAGATGAAAGCGATCTGGCTACAGAATTATACCGAGTATCCTTTTGAAATGCACTTCCTGGCTGCAGATTTTGAAAAACTATATGAAACCGAACAGAGAACAGGAAAAGTGTTTAACTATTTCACGATCCTGGCAATCCTCATTTCCTGTTTAGGATTATTTGGTCTGGCATCATTTACTACGGAACAGCGAACTAAAGAGATCGGAGTGCGTAAAGTTCTTGGAGCGTCGGTAGGACAGATCGTTGGATTGTTATCTTCAGAATATCTGAAATGGGTACTGGTAGCTAACTTGATCGCCTGGCCGCTAGCCTGGTATTTGATGAACAAATGGCTGCAGAATTTTGCCTATCGAACAAATATGAATATTTGGATTTTCCTGCTCTCCAGCCTTATCGGGATAATGATCGCCATGATAACGATAAGTTTGCAAACATTCAAAGCAGCAAATGCAAATCCCATGAAAGCTTTGAAATATGAATAGTAACTCAAACAGCCGGAACAAAGTGGAGACCTGCGAAGCTCATCTTGTTTGAGAATGATAAATGTGAAATTTGAAAATAAACAAAATTGGAGGAAAGATGCTTAAAAATTATTTTAAGATCGCAGTAAGAAATCTCGTTCGTTATAAGGGATTTTCCTTTATCAATATTGTCGGTCTGGCAATTGGCATGGCGTGTTCTATACTAATCTTCTTATGGGTTCATGACGAACTGAGTTACGACAAATTTCACACGAATGCAGATGATATTAGCAGAGTAGTAGTTGATACTAATCGTGGAAGAATATGGTCCACAACCCCAATTCCAATGGGGCTTGTTCTTAATAACGATTATCCTGAAGTTGTAAACTCCACAAGAGTGAAAAACAGTGCAGGAATTTTCTCACGAAATGAAAAAATATTCGGTGAATCAGGATGTTATGTTGATAAGTCATTTTTGGAAATGTTCTCATTTCTGCTCATTATGGGAAATATAGAAAATGCATTGTCCGACTTACATTCAATAGTTATTACAGAAAAGCTGGCAGATAAATATTTTCCCGATGAAGATCCAATAGGTAAATCTATAAAAGTTAATAATTCTGAATTCACTGTGACGGGAGTAATCAATAATGTGTCACAAAATTCACATTTACAATTCAATTATCTTATGCCATTCACAATATTCGAACAAAGTGATCATTCACCTGAACATTGGGGACGCTTTCAAGTTCTTACTTATGTGCAGCTTCACAAAGAAATATCTTTTAATGAATTTGAGAATAAAATTACCAATTTAATGGCTGAACATATTCCTGATTCCAAAGCAACTCTTCATCTTCAACCAATGCTGCGCATCCATCTATATGCTTTGAATGGAACGGGACCCATAGTTTATGTTTATATTTTTTCCATTATTGCCGGTTTAATCCTAATGATCGCCTGCATAAATTTTATGAATCTATATACAGCAAAATCATCTAAAAGAACTAAAGAGATCGGGATGAGAAAAGTGAATGGTGCTCAAAGAAGCGATCTCTTAAAACAGTTTTTTGGTGAATCGATACTTCTATCTTTTATTGCATTGATTATTGCATTAATTCTGGTTGAATTATTCCTTCCTGCATTTAATAATCTTACTGGTAAAAATATTGTACTAAACTTTATAAGCAATTGGAATATATTGATAATGCTGATAATACTTGGGTTAATTACGGGAATAATATCGGGTTGCTATCCAGCAGTTTTCTTATCCTCTTTAAAGACATTTAACATTTTAAAAGGAAAATTAATTCCTGGGAAACCAACCCAAAAAAGTTCATTATTTAGAAAATCATTAGTTGTGTTTCAATTCGCAATTTCTGTTTTTTTATTAATATCAACAATTGTGATCTCGAATCAGCTTAAATTCATCCAAAATACAGAACTGGGATTTAACAAAAATAACGTTATCTATTTTCCTATGAGTGGAGATATTGAATCAAATTTTCTCTCTATGAAAACTGAACTTTTAAAAGATACAAGAATCTCAGATGTTTCTTTAGTATCAGAACCACCTGTAGAGATATGGAAAAGAAAAACCGGATTCGATTGGGAAGGTTTAGATAAAGATTCTAACCCGGAAATGGCAGTAATTTCAGTCGATCATGATTTTATAAAAACCTTCAATATTGAAGTAACTCAAGGAAGAAGTTTCTCTGAAGAATTCTCAACTGATGCCTCCAGTGGATACATTCTAAATGAAACTGCTGCAAAAATGATTGGGGATGATTCTCTTGTTGGGAAAGAGTTTAGTTTCTGTGCAAGAGAGGGTTGGCGCAGAGGTAATATTGTTGCTGTTATTAAAGACTTTCATTTCTCAAATCTACATAATGATATTGAACCATTAATGATGTGGATCAACCCATCGGACTACAACTTTTTCTGTGCAAAGATCAATACTAACGATTCCGATATGTCTGAAGTAATAAGTTATTTAAGAACAGTTTGGAAAAGATTTGCTCCGGATTATCCTTTTAACTATAATTTCATCGATGATTATTCTAAAAACATGTATAGTAACGAACAAAGTACAAACGATTTAATAAGATATTTTACTTATCTTGCTATTATTATCACATGCCTTGGTCTATTTAGTCTTTCGGCATATATGATTGAACAACGAACAAAAGAAATTGGTATTCGGAAGGTTTTAGGGGCTTCAATAGGAAATATTTTCCGACTTATTTCAAAGGAATTCATACTATTGGTCGTTATTGCGAATATTATTACCTGGCCTGTAGCTTATTTTGCAACAAGTTCCTGGTTGGGTGATTTTGCATACAAAGTGAGAATCGGTTTGGGAACATATTTTCTATCTGGTACTATTGCGATTCTCATAGCACTATTAACCGTAGGTTATCAAGTTTTGAAAGCAGCAAATGCAAATCCGGTGAAAGCGTTGAAGTATGAATAGAAAGCACAATCAGGATTGATTGTGATACAGTAACTCAAACAGCCGGAACAAAGTGGAGACCTGCGAAGCTCACCTTGTTTGAGAATTAGAAATTTGAAATTTGAGATGAAAATTATTTGGAGGATAGAATGCTGAAGAATTATATTAAGATAGCTCTAAGAAATTTGGTCAGACAAAAAGGATACTCGGCAATCAATATTATTGGTCTAGCAATCGGCATCAGTTGCACGATCCTGCTAACACTATGGATAGTTGATGAACTCAGCTATGATAATTTCCATGCGAATGGTGATCGAATTTACCGTGTATTAGAACATCAGGAATATTCATCACAATCGATGGAAGTAGCAGTTACACCCGGTCCTTTAGCTGCTGCATTAAAAGAAAGCTTCCCCGAGATAAGACGAGCAGCAAGGTTTGATTATATCAATCTGTTTCAGCTAAAACAGAACGAGAAAGTATTTACAGAATTCGACGGCGGTTATGTTGATCCGGAATTTCTGGAAATGTTCACTTTCTCGGTTATTCACGGCAATCCCAATCCTCTCGAAGACATCAATTCGATTGTGATAACTAAAGAAGTGGCTGAGACAATTTTTGGGATTGAAAATTCTGTGGGAAAAACAATATTAGTAGGCGATGAATCAAAGACAGTTACTGCTGTGATAGAAGATGTTCCGATAAATTCTCATATAAAATTTCACTTTCTGCAGCCGATGGCTGAATTGGAAAAAATCGACGAAAAATTACAGAATTGGGGACGCAACTCGCTTCACACTTATATCGAAATTCATGAAAACATCAATCATAACGCTTTAGATACAAAGATTACAAGCTTCATAAAAGATAACAGCGAAGGTGCTGCTTCCGACCTTTACCTGCAACCACTTCTAAAAACTCATCTTCATTCTGTGGGTACGGTTGCAGATTTTTCGGGAATGGGTGATTTCCGATATATAATTATATTTGGATGTATTTCACTTTTTATTATCATTATATCCTGCATCAATTTCATCAGTTTGACAACAGCGAGATTCAGCAAACGTGCTCGTGAAGTAGGTATGCGCAAAGTTCTGGGTTCACAACGCAATCAATTGATAATGCAGTTTTTAGGAGAATCGATATTAATGGTGATAATTTCGCTGATCATTGCCCTGATTTTCATGGAATTGATCTTGCCTGTTTTCAATCAATTTACAACCAAACAGCTTGATCTGATCACTAATTTCAATCCTGCTTCGATTTTATTATTATTGGGAATGACATTGTTACTCGGTATTATCGCCGGCATTTACCCGGCATTTATGCTCTCATCATTCAAACCGGTAAAGGTATTGAAAGGTTCTGGTTTGAAAGGACAAAAAGGAGGAGATTTAAGGAAAGTGTTAGTGGTCTTGCAATGGTCTCTATCCATAATTCTTATTATATGCACCATCATACTCTTCCAACAACTAAAGTATATGCAAAATAAAAAACTCGGTTTTGATAAAGAGCAAATCTTGTACACCCGATTTTACGATTGGGATAACTTCGAGACAATGAAACAAGAACTTCTCTCGAATTCTGAAATAAATAATGTGACTGCCTCTATGGCATTACCTCATAATATAGTAAATTCTGCTTCCGGATCCAAATGGGAAGGTATGAACGAAGAAGAAACCTTTCTCATTCATTTCGAAATGGTAGAAAATGATTTCATTGAAACATTCAATATGAATTTAATCAACGGTAACAGCTTCACACAGGAAAGCTTGATTTCTGAAGATTTCGGTTATATTTTAAATGAAACTGCAATCAAGAAAATGGAATTGGAAAATCCCATAGGATCCGATTTTTCGCTATGGGGTATCGATGGAAAAATTATTGGCGTTGTAGAGGATTTCCATTTCAAATCCCTGCACAATCCAATCGAACCATTAGTATTATTACAAATACCGGATCATATTTATTTTACTATCGTGCGCATTAATAGTTCTGAAATTACAAAAACCAAAACTTTTCTGGAAGAAACAGTTCAAAAGTTTGCACCGGAATCTAAGATAGAATTCAGTTTCTTCGATGATAAGTTTGATGCCATGTATAAAGCTGAGCAGGAAATGAGCACTGTATTAAAGCTGTTTACCGGTCTGGCGATCTTTATAGCCTGCTTAGAATTATTTGGCCTTTCTGCTTTTCTCACAGAATTGCGAACCAGAGAAATCGGTATTCGCAAAGTACTTGGAGCAGATATTCCAAATATCATATTCAATCTCTCTAAAGATTTTGCTAAATGGATAATCGTTGCTAATATTATTGCAATTCCTGTCGCTTATTTTGTTTTACAGAAAGCCCTTCAGAATTTTGCTTATCGCATCGACATTGAACCAACAGTCTTCGTTTCCACATTCCTAATATCTTTGCTGCTGGCAATGCTAACGATCATGTCACAAACAGTTAAAGCAGCTTTAGCAAATCCGGTGAAGGCACTGAAATATGAATAGTAACACACAATCAGGATTGATTGTGATACAGTAACTCAAACAATCTTGTTTGGAAATTATAAATACTAAATCATGAATGAAAAATGAAATGAATCAGGAGAAAAGATGCTGAAAAATTACTTAACAATTGCATACCGTAATCTTATAAGAAGGAAAGGATTTTCCATCATAAATATTTCTGGTTTATCGGTCGGTTTAGCAATTTGTACACTCATAATGCTTTGGATGATCGACGAAACGAGTTTTGATAAAGTTCACGAGAATTACGAGCGAATACACAGGATTTTGGTTAACATAGATAACAACGGAGAAGATTATCGCGTTGCTGTTACAGCTGCTGCGCTTGCCCCTAACATTATCGGTGAAGTTCCCGAGTTTGAGGAAATCTGCCGTTTTAAGAATTGGGGACCTTTCCAGATTCAATACGAAAATAATAAATATGTAAATTTAAGAAGCGGTATAGCAGATCCATCTGTTTTTAAAATTTTCACATTTCCTCTAAATAGGGGAAATCCTGAAACTGCTTTGAATGATGCACATAGCATCGTACTGACCAAAGAATCTGCAAAGAAGATATTCGATGATGAAGATCCGATAGGAAAGGTTGTTCAGGTAAAAAATCGAGGTGATTTTACGATTACCGGAGTTATGGAAGATGTTTCACATTCGCATTTTGATTTCGAATTTCTCACTCCGTTCCATCTGATAAAAGAAGATGGCGAAAACATAGATGATCCGGGAATGGGATCTTACAATTTTACAACTTATGTTCTACTTACAGAAAATGCTGTTGCTTCCGAAGCAGAAGAGAAAATTGAGAATTATCTGAAAGTCTTGGATCCTGAAGACGGTCCTTCACTGTTTTTACAACCTCTTAAAGATATTTATTTGCATTCCGACTTTGCGTATGATTTTACCATAAGAGGAGATATTAAGATTATTTATATTTTCTCATTTATAGCCTTCCTCGTACTGATGATTGCCTGCATAAATTTTATGAATTTGTCCACTGCAAAATCAAGTACAAGAGCATTGGAAATTGGGATTAGAAAGGTTTCGGGAAGTAATAGAAGTACTATAGTTTTTCAATTTTTTACCGAATCGCTGTTGTTTACTTTTATTGCTATGATAATATCTGTTTTTCTCACTGAAATGTTATTACCTCAGTTTAATGAGTTTACGGGGAAACTTATATCTTCGAATATTTTCAGATCACCGAAAATTATTTTTTATCTATTCTCTATTACAATTATCACAGGCATTATTTCAGGGATATATCCGGCAATATTGCTTTCTTCCTTTGTACCTATCAAAGTATTAAAATCTAAATCCAATAATAATACAAGTTCGAGAAAATTCAGAACAGTTTTAGTTGTTCTGCAGTTTTCCTTATCGATAATTTTACTTATAGCCGCCTTTACTATTCAGAAGCAGTTGGAATTTATAAATAAGAAAGATCTGGGATACAACAAACATCATCTGGTTTATACATACTTTACTCCGACTTTGAAAGAAAAGTACGATTTGGTAAAAGAAAATTTACTGAAATTCCCGGAAGTAACGAATGTTACCTGTACGGATGTTCTGCCTGTTTATGAGTGCCCGGGTTCATCAGTAACAACTTGGGAAGGGAAGCAACAAGACAGGTCTGTGCCCTTGCATCAAATTCAAGTAGGATATGATTATTTGGAAACTTTTGAGATTAATTTGAAAGAAGGTAAGGCTTTCTCGGAAGATCTTGCTTCCGGTGATTTCAGTCTGCTTTTGAATGAGGAAGCAGTAAAACAGATGGGAATAGAAGACCCTATCGGAAAAACAGTTTATGAAGAAAATGCACAAATTATAGGGGTAATCAAAGATTTCCATTTTAATAACATCAGAAGTAAAATTGAACCTTTGGCGATTTTCTTAAATAAAGACCAATCCAGAAATTTATTTGTCAGGATCAATCCTGATAATGCCAAAGAAACACTAGAAAAAATGAATGAAGAACTTAAAAAGATTGATCCCGATACTATTTGGATGTTTAGATTTTTCGATGATACTCTGGAAAAACTATACAATAAAGAGCAAAAAACAGGGCAGTTGATCACTTTTTTCACAATTATTGCAATATTCATTTCTTGTTTGGGATTATTCGGGCTTGCAGGATATATAACCGAACGACGTACAAAAGAAATCGGAATCAGAAAAGTGATGGGTGCATCTGTTTCACACATAATATACAGACTTACGATTGAGTTCTGTAAATGGGTTCTGGTTTCTATTATAATTTCGTGGATTGCATCATATTTTATGATGAATAAGTGGTTACAAAATTTCGCTTATCATACTGATATCAGCTACTTCCTATTCTTTATATCCGGAATAATGGCTTTGATGATTTCAATAATTACTGTATCTTTCCATACTTTAAAAGTAGCGAATTCCAATCCGGTGAAGGCACTGAAATATGAATAGTAACACACAATCAAGATTGATTGTGATACGGAGAAGAATAAATGCTAAAAAATTATTTTAAAACAGCAATACGAAATCTGATTAAGCACAGAGTTTATTCAATTATCAATGTCTTTGGTCTTGCAATCGGAATAGCAACTTGCATCATAATATTCCTTTTTGTGCAAGATGAACTGAGTTATGATAGATTTCATAAAGATGCCGAGAATATATTTCGCTGGGAAACCGCTTGGGAAATTAATGGAGAATCAGGTCGTTGGGCTGCATCCGGTGGAGGTTGGATTCCTAGATTAGTCGAAAATTATCCCGAGATTACAGCCGGTGTAAAAATAAATAAAAACTTTATGAACACTACTTTCCGAAAAGGAAATATTCAATTTAATGAATCTCGTGTATATTTTGCAGATTCAACCTTTTTTGAAGTTTTTTCATTCGAAACAATAACACCGAACCATCAATCGTTTTTGACCGAACCGGGAATGATGGTACTTACCGAATCTACTGCAAAAAAGTACTTTGGGAATGAAGATCCAATTGGAAAAACCTTAGATTCCGATCAGCGTTCTTACACTATTACCGGTGTAATAAAAGATATTCCCACAAATTCTCATTTTCATTTCGACATCCTGATATCTATGGAAACTGTCAGGTTGATCAGACCCGGGGTAGATGAGGATGGTCCTTTGGCGTGGCATTCCTATTTCCGTGTAAGAGATAAAGATGCCGCTGAACAGTTGAGAGAAAAACTAAAAAAAGATATTTATATATTAGCCGGATTTCAAGTATCTGCGGATAGTTCAAATGTACCTGAAGGCTTGATTTTACCGGTCGGGATGCAGCCGATAACGGATATTCATTTATATAGTAATGCAGAAAAAGAATTAGAATCAAACAGCGATATCAAGCTGATCCGAATTTTTATAATTGTAGCTATTTTCATATTATTAATTGCTTGTATAAATTATATGAATCTAACAACTGCAAAATCTTCCAAACGAGCTCGGGAAGTAGGAATACGAAAAACTCTGGGATCAGATAAAAAAAGAATATTTTTTCAATTTATTGGGGAGTCATTTGTCTTATGTACGATATCTTTGTTACTTGCTTTGTTTGCGGCACAATTAATTCTTCCCGGATTCAATCAATTGACAGGTAAAGAATTAGTGTTGAATCTTGCAGAAAATATTCCGCTTCTGTTCGTTTTGTTTGGAATCCTGCTTGTTGTTGGATTTTTGTCTGGGTTATATCCGGCAGTGTTTATGTCTCGCTTCAAACCGGTTACGATTCTGAATTCCGGTTCGTCAATCGGATCAAATAACAAATTTGCTTTAACATTCAGAAGGATTCTGGTTGTTGTTCAATTTGCAATTTCCGTTTTATTGATAATCAGTGCTCTAACGGTTTACAAACAATTGATGTTTATCAAGGATAAAGAGATCGGATTTAACAAAGAGCAAGTGATAATTTTACCACGTCCCAATAATAAGGAAGATATTACAAAAGAAGAATTGTTGAAATTACCGGAAGTAATTTCAGCTTCAGTTACTTCTTCCGTTCCGGGAGATCGAATTCCTTATCTTTCCGTAAGAATGCCAAGTTTAGCCGGTCAAACGGGAGGTTTGATCCGAGATAATAACGGTGCAATCAGTATGAGAGTTTGGGGAGCAGATGAAGATATCGAAGAAACTCTAGGTCTTACGATTATTGAAGGTCGAGGATTCAGCAGAGATCATCAAGGAGATCGTGAACACGCTTTTATCTTGAATGAAGCAGCAGTAAAAGCACTGAATTTATCTGATCCGATCGGGAAAAAATTTCATTATGAATATAATCTAAAAGTTCCGAAAAAAGGTGAAATCATCGGTGTAATAAAAGACTTTCATTATGCATCTTTGCACACTGAAATGGAACCGCTTGTCATTCATTTCTATCGTCCGTATGATGCATATCTGTGTTTGCGTTTGAATTCAAGAAATGTAAAAAAAACCATTAGTAAGATCAAAACTGTTTGGAAAGAAAGTGTTCCGTCTGTTCCGTTTGATGTAAAATATTTGGATGAGACCTACGATAGTTTATACAAAGCAGAAAACAGTATGGGAAAGATAGTTTCTTATTTTACTTTTCTGGCAATAATTATTGCTTGTCTCGGTTTATTTGGATTAGCTTCATATATCGCGGAACAACGAACCAAGGAGATTGCAATTCGCAAGATATTTGGAGCTTCTGTCTTTACTGTCATAAGCCATCTATCAAAGGAGTTTTTGATTCTTGTAATCATTTCCAACTTAATTGCCTGGTTTCCTGCATATTATTTTCTGAATAAATGGCTTCAGAATTTTGCTTATAGAAATGAAATCAATTTTGTTATTTTTATAGTTTCCGGGATTTCTGCAGTTATAATTGCTTTGCTGACTATTCTTTTGCAGACTATCAAGTCAGCATACGAGAATCCGGTGAAAGCTTTGAAGTATGAATAGTAACTCAAACAGCCTTGTTTGAGAATGATAAATGATAAATTTTAAATTAAAAATGAAAAGCAGTAACCCCAAAAGAAAGGAAAAATGGAGAAATGCAGAAAAGGAGTAACAATGATTTTAAAAAAAGTATCAGCACAAATGTCAATAAAAGCATTCATTATTTGCTTTTGTCTAATTAATTTTATATCAACAGTGAATGCCCAAATCAACGATCAGAATATCCGAACTCAGGTAATTAAGGAAAAGAGAACTGATGAAAAAATTACAATCCCAATGGATTTAAGTATGATGGTACCAAGCATTGAAATATTCATCAATGATAAAGGACCCTATCGGTTTGATTTCGATACTGGTGCAGGAGGAAGTACTATTAGTGAAAAACTTGCTGCTGACTTGGAACTCAAAATAATCGGCAAGGCAGAAGTTGGTAGTCCTGCCGGCGATAAAAGAATAGCGGTAGATGTAGTTCGCGTACCTAAACTAACTATCTCAAACTTACTGTTTGAAGAAATTGAGATGACTGTAATGGACTTCGGTGATATGCTACAAGTTGACGGTATTTTGAGTATAGACCATTTTTCGGATTACTTGATTACATTCGACTATCCTGCAAAAAATATCCAATTTGAAAAAGGCTTGCTTCAAAAGAGTGGTGAAAACGTGATTCCCTTCGGACCGGCAATGCAAATTGAAATCAATATTGATGGAACAAAGACAAATGCCCACCTCGATACAGGATGTCCTGTTTCATTTGCTTTTCCGTTATCTATGCAGGATGAATTGAGTTTTAAAACTCCTCCTGTCGAATCGGGAACTGCTAGGATGATTGGCACCTCATTCAAAATCTGGAAAGCCCAATTGGATGGAGATATTCATTTGGCAAATATTATTTTTGAATCCCCGGAAATCGTTTTGGAAGATAGACCAGGTAACTTCATTACTATCGGGTATCAAACACTTAGAAATCTTATATTAACGATTGATCAGAAAAACAGTCTTTTTAAATTTGAGGAAAAAATTATCCGAAATAATTCAATACCGGTTATTACAGACGAAGATAATAAATTTTCAGGGTGTTATGGAGATGTGAGAAACGTAACTTTTGAAAATGGGAATTTGTATGTGCAAAGAGATGGTGGAATGAAATTAAAACTTGATGAAGTGGAAGACAACCTCTATGAAGCAAGACTACCAAAAGGATTAAAGGCTATGAATAAACTTCCAAAAATTCGTTTTAAAATGGATGATCACGATAAGGTTACAGGATTGATTTTTGTTCATGAAGACGGTAGAGAAGAATTTGTATTAAAAACAATAAACTAGAGTATTCAAAAAGGAGTTAAAAATGAAAACTATGAAAATTATTATTGTTCTTTTATTTATGGTCGTATATTCAACAGGTTTATACTGCCAGTATTTAAACAATCCCGAAAGTGTTGTTTATGATTCACTGAATAGTCGTTATCTTGTATCAAATTGGGGTAGTGGGAATATCGTTCAAATAGATAGTACCGGAACTCAAAGTATTTGGCTCAGTAATGCTCAATGCTTTGCAGGACTGCACATTAGAGACAGTGTTATATATACAGCCTGTAGAGAATACGGAGTTAAAGGATTTAACTTGAATACAGGAGAAAATGTTCTTGATATCGATATTTCTGGAGCTACGAATATTAATGATATCACTTCTGATAATTCCGGAAATTTATATGTTTCATATCCAACCGGTGATGCTATTTATAAAATTAATATTGCTACAGAGCAAAGCTGGTTATTCGCAGATAGTGGTCTTGATGTTCCAAATGGTTTGTATTTTGATGAACCTAATAACAGATTGTTAGTTGTTTCTTATAGAACGAATTCCCCGATTCAAGAAATCAGTTTAATTGATTCAATTGCTTCGGTAGTTACTTACACTGGAAAACACAACCTTGACGGTTTGACCCGGGATGCAGAAGGGAATTATTATTTTTCTTCCTGGCAATCAAACAGAGTTTACAGGATCAACAGCACATTTTCAAATTCACCCGAAGTTTTTTCAACTCATAATGATGATCCGGCAGATATTTATTTTGATATTGAGAATAATTTATTGGTGGTTCCATTGTTTTTTACTCATCAGATTGAATTTGTTTCAGGTACAATTGTTGGTTCATTTATGGATCAAATTGAAGAATCTGATGAATTGAAAAATGTTTATAACTATCCCAACCCTTTCAATCCATCCACCACGATCTCGTTTGATGTAGCACAAACTTCCTCGTTTGTAACTCTCGGCATTTACAACATCAAAAGTCAGAAAGTAAAAACACTTGTTAATGATGTGCTTCCTGTAAGAGAGTATTCTATTATCTGGGATGGCAGAGATTCCGATGGAAACCAAGTCAGCTCAGGAATTTATTTCTATAAATTAAAAGCAGGTAATTTCGAAAAGACGAAGAAAATGATATTGTTAAAATAAGGTCAAATGACCACAGGAGAGTACATTTGACCCTATTTCAGTATAGTTCAAGATGACACAGTGGTTGAAAAATAAGGACTTACGAAAGTCAAAATCAACCACTGGTCATATGAACTAAGTCGCTGTAAATAAATAACCTTTACAAAGAGAAGTGATTTAATATTTTTGAATT
>JAIORE010000226.1 GCA_021108315.1 Candidatus Cloacimonadota bacterium | reverse complement strand
ATTAAGAGGTTAATGCTTATATATGCCTTCTTTTATTAATCAACAGAATCATATTATCCAAGCAGTTTTTTAGCTATAATTGCCAATCACGGAAGATTACATTCAAACATCATTCTCAGTTTTATAATGCTAATCAATTCATTGTAAACAATCCATCGTAAATAAAAGTTACAATTTATAGCATCAACCCAATTAACCTTCAACATATAAATAATTTGAGAGGAAAATATTTGACAATGCAACACTACTTAATTTTGTTGTCATCTTGGGAGCAACAGAATATGGGTTTGGCTAAAATACTATAATTGGAATAATTATTGCTTAAATTTTCGTATTAAAGTAAGACAATGTGTGTTAATGTCGTAATTTTTATTTATACTGGAAATGTTAATATCGAAATTAAAGTTTATGGACGTAAAAAAAAATAAAAGGAGAAATCATGAAAAAAGGGATACTATTAGCTTTAGTATTGGTCGTAGCTTTCTCATTGTTCGGTGTTTGGGGAGTTGGTGATGAGATCACTGATGATTATACTTGGACAATTGAAGGAACAGAATATTCACTTTTCAATTTAATTGATAGTGGAAAAGTAGTCACAATTTTTTGGGGATCAACAGGTTGAGGTGGTTGTGTTGCGGCGGCGCCGCATATGAATAATTGGTGGGCAATTCAGAATCCGGAAAATATACATTTTGTTTGTGCATATAATTGGACTCAGTATGATATGCCCTTTGCAACGCAAATTAATGGTTATTATTCTGATTTCGGAAACGGATATGTTCCGTTTTTCGGAGTTATCGGACAAGGTCGGGTAGTAAAATATGGAGATAATGGATATACAGGAGCTATAGATGCTTCCGAAGCTGCAATTGCTGAATTCGGACACATGACTGTTTTACATCCTGTAGCAAATCAAGCAATTTTTCTTAATGAAACAGTATCACTAGATGTAAGTGATGTTTTTTTCCAACCGGAAGGATTACCTGTAACTGTCACAGTTATTGAAAACACAAATCCAGATATTGTAACTACTAATATGGATGGTAATACACTTATTTTAACCGCTGGAAGTAACGTAGGAAATACTCAAATAACTATTCAAGGTGATGATGGAGCTGAAACGATTACCAATTCTTTCTCAGTAACAGTAGTTGATCCAAGTGAACGGTACATTTTAATTTTAGATCTTGATCCTACTTCTGCTGCTTCAAATTTACAGGCTTCTATTGAGAATTTCTATGAAGGACCTGTTTATGTTGATCCTGATCTTTCTACTCATCCTCCTGTTGGTGCTGATGCGATTTTTGTTCTATTAGGCGTTTATTCTAATAATCATCAATTAACTGATGCTGAAGCTGCTCCAATGGTAGATTATCTAAATAATGGTGGTAATATCTATATGGAAGGGGCTGATGCTTGGGCTTATGATCCTCAAACTGCTCTTCATGATATGTTTGGTATTAATGGTACTGATGATGGAACAGGAGATTTGAGTAATGTTACCGGATTAGACTTTTTAGATGGTATGAGCTGGTCATATTCCGGTGAAAACAGTTATATAGATCATTTGGATGCAAATGCTGGAGCTACTCCTCTATTTAGTGCTGGACCTTATAATTGTGGAATTGCCTATGAATCCAGAGGTTACAAAACTGTAGGTACTTCATTTGAAATCACTGGTCTCGGTGGGACAAATACACTTGATGATGCAGTGGAAGGAATAATGAATTTCTTTGATTTTGGTCCTGTTTTAGAGACTCCACTCAATGTAAATGTTGATGAAACTACAGGAATTCTATCTTGGGAAGCTCCTGATGGAGTTTTCTTCTTTAATGTTTATCTTGATGGTGAATTAGTATCCAGCTTATATGCAGACCTTCAATATCCATTTATTGGTTTAGAAGATGGTGAAACCTATGTGGCTGGTGTTTCAGCTATTCATGATACAGAAGAATCAGCAATTATAGCTGTTGAATTTACTTATGGAGAATCAAATTCACCTGATCCTCTTATCGCGAGAACAGAATTGAAAGGAAATTATCCAAATCCATTTAATCCTGAAACAACAATTAATTTCTCAACATTATCTGACAATATAAATACGGAAATTGTTGTTTTCAATATCAAAGGTCAAAAAGTTTCTACATTACTTAATGAACAAATTTCAGTAGGAAATCACGCTATAACTTGGCAAGGAACTGATGATCAGGGAAATAAAGTAACTTCAGGAATTTATTTCTATCAAATGATCTCTGGTGATTATTCATCAATTCAAAAAATGATCCTGATGAAATAATCACAATGAATAATGTAAAAAGCAGTTTTGGTAATGCAAAACTGCTTTTTCGTTAGTTCGTAAATAATTATATGATTTAAGATGCTTTTTATTAATAAAATCTATATGAAATTTTAAAGTAACGAAAATATTATAATAAGTTATTATAGTTTGACAGTTGCCTAATAACGTACTAATTTACTTATTAAACAGGAAAAAATATATCATTTTTCAAAAAATTATTGGAGGATAAAATGAAAAGAAGATCAATCTGGATGATGTTTATTCTTATAAATATCATTATGTTATCCGCAACTCAAATAGGGTTTGTAGGCGAAGTTTTCTCAGAGACATGGTGACCGTATTGTCCGCAAGCCCGTGACGGTTTGCAACAATTATTTGAGAATCAACCAAATGTAATTCCCTTGATTTGGGAAGGTGACGGACAAAATCAAAGTCCAGGTAATGGTACAAGAAAATCGTTATACGGAGTAGGACCGATCCCTCATGCTCAATTTCAAGGTTATATTTCAGACGTTGGCGGTGGAAATACGTATCCACGATATTTAGGTCATTACAATGGTGAAATAAATACTAATAGTCCCGTAGAAATTGAGCTTAGCTTAAATTTTGATAACAATGGTGACCTGCTAATAGAAGCTAATACATTACTTTCAGGAAATATTTCAACAACTAATAATAAAATTGTTTTTGTACTCACTCGAAATATTACAGATGATTATTTTTGTACCGTTGCCGGATATTTTGATTCTGCTTTTTCACTCACAAATTCAGGTGAGGAAGGAAGCTTTGCTCATGCATTTGAACTGGATGATTCATGGTCTTTGAGTGATATAAAAGCTGCTGTTATTATTCAATCTTGGTCAAACAAACAGATTCTACAGGCTGCAACAACAGGATTTACAGGATTAGTTCCATTATTTTCATCGAATGTAAATTCTGGTCCACCTTTTCTAGGAGTTCAGTTTAATAACTTTTCTATGCCGGAGACTGGAATAGATAGTTTTGAATGGGATTTTGATGGAGATGGTATTTTTGATAGCACTCTCGAAGATCCTTATCATATTTATGATCAACCGGGAGATTATACAGTAACTCTTAGAATTACGGATGATGGTGAAACTACGGAAATTATTCGAGAAAATTATGTTACTGTTACTGTGAACGAACCTTTTTCGGGTAATCTTTCAGGAAGTTGGAGTCCGGAATTTAATCCATATACAATTGATGCAGATGTGTTTGTTGCAGAAAATGATGTTTTGAATATCCAACCCGGAGTAGAGATTTATTTAGAGAATGATTCATCCTTTATGATAAATGGATTGATAAACGCAGAAGGTAGTCCTGATAATCCAATTATGATCAGCTCAGAAAATGGATGGAAAGGGATGAAATTTGTGAATACAGATCAAAATAATTCTTTAGAGTTTTGTCACATTTCAAATGCAACAGAATGTGCAATTCAGATTGATTTCTCAAAAGTAGAAATTGTAAACAACGCCTTTTTCGGTAATTATAGTACAACCTTAGCTGCTTCTATTGATCTATCAAGTTCTGATGATGTTTTGATCCATAACAACTTTATTTCAAATAATTATAGTGCAAATACTACTGGTGGAATTGCTTGTACTTCATCAAGTCCAACAATCTCAAATAACATAATTGTGAATAATACTGGTGAACTGGATACTCCAAATACATCGGGTGCCTTAATCATGAAAAACTCCTCAAATGCCAGTATCTTGAATAATACGATTGCCAATAATGTTGGAAATAATTGTATGTTTGTTGTAAACTCTACTCCAACCATAAGAAATTCAATATTAATTCATGGTAATCAGCTTTTGTTTCAAATTGCCGGTTCTACTGAGATCAAATATAGTTGTTTGAGCGAAGAGATTGTAGGATTAGGAAATATTGTTAATGACCCATTATTTGAACTTGTTCCTAACGGAGCTGGTATTGATTACGATGGTTTTTCAGGACGATGGTTTTTACAGGAAGGTTCACCTTGTATTGATGCAGGTGATCCTAGCGAGAATTATAATGATATTGAAGACCCAAATAGTACAGGAAATGCTTTGTATCCCGCAATGGGAACATTATTGAATGACATAGGAGTATTTGGTGGAGAAGGTTTTGAAAATATTGATGCTTTTGTATCTTCTGAAAACATTATTCTTAATCCTCAAAATAGTCTTCTGCTAAATATTTATCCTAACCCATTTAATCCTGAAACTACTATCTCTTTTGAAACCACTAATCTGCATGAAAATATTGGGATTGAAATCTACAACATAAAAGGTCAGAAGATAAGAAAATTGCGAATTACAAATTACGAATTAGGAAATAATAAAGTTGTCTGGAATGGAACTGATGATCAAAATAATTCAGTTTCCAGTGGAATTTATTTTGTAACATTGACATTAGGTAATTTTACAACAAGTAAGAAAGTTTTGTTGCTGAAATAAATTTTACTATTCCCCAAAATAAAATCCTATCTGCTCAGAAATTTAAGTAGATAGGATTTTTTTATCGGATAGTATTTTACTCTGTGTTTTTCAAGTTTTGAGTTCTGTAAGTATCTAAAATATAGATATGTTGAGGGGGGACAAAAAAAATGGAAAATTAGCATAAATTATCACCTTAATGTCTTAATGCTTTCCGACAAAGTCGGTTTTTTTATTTCTAAATATTTTAAAAGTACTCGTCAAAGCTATCTTTTTGTTGACATCAACAGTTATCTCAACTTCCTAACAAAAATTGTTCTTTTAGATAGTGTTTTCACTAATAATAATATATTAATAATCAGTCTCGGGATTTGTTCATTTTCAAAAGGATTTCATTTTATGCCTAAATTTTTAAAAACTCTTTTTTTTATTTTTATTGTAGTTATTATTGCTGAATCTATAATAATTTATAAAGTTTTAAAAAAAGTAAATCAATTAACAATTTTAACTTGCGAAAATGATTCTCTCTACACATATTCTCCGCTTAGTATAAAAAACGCAGAGATTCTCATCACACCTTCTTTTATTGAAAGGTTTTCACAATATCAATCACCATTTGGAGATAGTCTTTTGTTTCAGGAATTGATAAATAAATATATCAATAATAGATATACTGATCATTATGGAGCAAAACGTGGAACTAGAAAACGCCGTCGTTATCATGAAGGAATAGATTTTTTTGTCCCGGAGAAAACTCCATTATATCCTCTCACTGCTTATGGTATCGTTACAGAAGTTAGTGATAATCCACATTTTCTAGTAGAGGTAGATATAACAGAGCCTGATGGTAATAAAGATACTACTAAAATAGAATATGGAAAAACTGTGAGAATATTGTATCCGGAAGGAATCGAAAGTATCTACACTCATTTAGATGAAATAAATGTTGAACTAGGTCAGGAAGTTGGGTTGAAAACAATAGTAGGTTGGACAGGAAGAACCGGAAATATCAGAAATAGTGGAAAAGCATCCCATTTGCATCTGGAGCTCAGAGACAAAAACTATAAATCGTTTGATCCAAGACATAGATTGCATTTTAATAAATCTTCGATTAGTTTTTTCTTAGAACACTTAGTACTTGAAAAAAACAAAACGAAAACTAAAAACTGAAAGCTAAAATTTGGAGAAAATAAATCTCTGAATAAAATATAAAAAAAGGAGAAATCATGAAAGACTTATTAGTTTGGTTCGAAATCCCAGTTATTGAAATGGACAGAGCAATGGATTTTTACAAAAAAATCTTGGAAATCAAAATGAAAAAAGAGGAAATGGGTGGAAGTATCATGGGATTTTTTATGGGAGAAGAGGGAAATATGTTTGGTGCACTTTCTCAACATAAAGATTTTGTTCCTTCCAAAGACGGAATTGTTGCTTATCTTAATGGTGGTGAAGATTTACAAGTTGTTTTGGACAAGATTGAAACAGCTGGTGGAAAAATAATCGTTCCGAAAACGCAAATTACTCCAGAAATTGGATATTTTGCCTGGTTCTTGGATACGGAAGGAAATAGACTAGCCTTGTGGTCACAGAAATAGAAATTCTTTAGTATACAAGGCACATGAAAAATAATCAAGGAAAAATGTAACTTAGCATAAATAATACAGTACAAATACAAAAATCCTGCTTTGGCAGGGCTTTTTTTTGACGAGATCATTCAAACTACAAATAGTATTATTCATAATTATCTCATATATTTACTTCCTCCACCTAATTCTATAGCCAAAATTAAATTCAAAAAATTCAACTCTAATATAATCAAAACCTATAAAACAACTAGCCATATAATTTCCAAATTTTTTCAAACATTTGTTTTAATTATTGATGTTATGTAATTCCTTCAAGGTTTTTCTAAAATTGAAATGAAAAGTAAAAATATAATAAGTGATTTTGATGTTTACTATATATTAATAAAACTCAATAGTTCAAAAGCTTTAAAGGATGCTCAATTTCAAAAGTATACTTCTTTAAAAATTAAATTAAAAATTTATATTGACACAGATTTCATTAATGTTTTCTATAAATTTAATTTAAAAAATGGAGTATGTTATGAAAAATTATTCTATTTTTATCATTGAAATAATTATTCCTTATATAATATTTACAGAAGTTTCACACATTGAAAATACGTTAACTTATTTAGAACAAATAAATTATAATTCTTTTGAAAACGTTGATCTAACTACTTTGAATTTCTCTTCTATTTAACCTGAAATTTATGAAACTATTATTGATGCAGAAAAGGAGGTTTTATGCAAGAAAGAATAGGGGTATTCGTATGTAAATGTAGTACGAATATAGGAAATAAAATTGATGTTGATTCTATCGTTAGCGATGTTAGCAATATCGAAAATGTAGTCACTGCAAAAAGCCACAATGTCCTATGTTCAAATGAGGGTTTAGAGTTTCTGATGAATGAGATTAGAGAGGGAAACCTTTCCAGAATGGTGATTGCTGCTTGTACTCCCAAAATGTATGAGCAAAGATTTATGAATGTATGTGAAGCTTCGGGACTTAATCCATATCTTTTCCAAATGACGAACATACGGGAGCAGGTTGCCTGGGTTACTCCGGATAAAGATTTAGCTACAGAAAAAGCCAAAACATTATGCCTAGCTGCAATAAACAGAATATCGTTTCAGGAATCAATTGAAAAAAAGGAAATTGAAGTTCAGCCTGATGTATTAGTTATAGGAGGTGGAGTAGCAGGAATAGAAGCAACACTTACACTTACATCAAGGGGGAGAAAAATAATCTTAGTTGAAGAAGATGATGATTCGGGAACGCCTGAACTAAAGCAATCAGCTCAATTTAGGAAAGTTTATCTGGTAGAAAAGAGCCCCTGCATCGCTGGATTTAGCGGAAGATTTGAAGAAGTTTATCAAACTATGGAATGTGCTCCTTGTATGTTAGCTCCCGAACTTCAAGAAGTTCTTCAAAAAGATAATGTGGAAACACTAACCTATAGCGAAGTAGAAGAAATTGTGGGTTCTTTTGGGAATTTTACTGTAAAGATCAGACGAAAAGCAAGATATGTTAGTGAAGAAGCTTGTATTGGATGCAATGCCTGCTTTGAACCTTGCCCAGTTGAAGTCATGAACCAAAATAATTTAGGATTATCCAAGCGTAAAGCAATTTATATTCCCTATGCAGGTGCTCTTCCTAATGTACCGGTTATTGATAAAGAAAATTGTCTGCATTTAAATGGTAAAGAATGTAATGCCTGCGAGCAAGCTTGTGCATTTGGAGCCATAAACTTTGAGGATAAAGAGCAGATAATTGAAAGGAATGTGGGAGCTATCATATTGGCAATTGGTTCTAAACTTTCCGATCCGACCCAATATCCGCAATTTGGATATGGCAAATTTGATAATGTCTTATCGGCAATTCAGATTGAAAGATTAAATGCAACAAATGGTCCGACCGGTGGTAAGATTCTCTTAAAAAACGGACAGGAACCAAAATCTATTGCTTTCATTTACTGTGTCGGCAGGAAAGAGATAGGATACTGTTCAGGAATATGTTGTATGTATATGAGTGCTTTAGCACAACATGTGAAAGAAAAATTACCGGATGTAAAAATATATAGTTTTTATACAGATCTTTGTCTTCCAAAGAAAGAGCATCAGAGAATATTTGAGAAGGTCCTCAATAAAGGCGTTGAATTTATTAGGAGTGATGGTTCTGAATATGTTGATTCTGATGGTAAACAACTCATTGTAAAATATAAAATTGAGTCTTCAAAAAAGAGTCAGTTAATTGATATGGTGGTTCTTGCTCCACCTATTGAACCCAATCAAGATATTGAGAAATTAGCAAAACTTCTTGAAATTCCATTAGATGAGAATGGTTTTTTCTCAGAAGAACATATTTTGATGAAACCTTATGCTGCTCCTCTTGAAGGCGTTTTTATTGCCGGTACTTGCCAAGGTCCCAAAGATATTGGAGATTCGGTATCTCAAGCCAGTGCAGCTGCGGGAAAGATATTATCGAAGCTAATGCTTGGAGAAAAACTGGAATTAGAACCAATAGTAGCAGAAATTGATGAAGAAATTTGCTGTGGATGCAATATTTGTATTGGATTATGCCCCTTTTCAGCTATTAATAGGGATTCTGAGAGAAATATTGCAATTATTGATGATACGCTTTGCAGGGGTTGTGGAACTTGTGTTGCAGCTTGCCCATCAGGAGCTACAAAAGCTAGAAATTTCACTTTGGAACAAATATCAGCTGAAATCAGGGAGGTGGCAAAATGAAAAAAGAAAAATTTACTATCGTTACATTTCTTTGTAACTGGTGCTCTTATGAAGGTGCAGATAGAGCTGGCTCAGCTCGATTAAATTGCCCGGCAAATATTCGGGTTATTCGAGTCATGTGCAGTGGCAGAGTTGAACCTCAATTTGTAATACAAGCTTTTCGAGATGGAGCAAGTGGAGTATTGATCTTGGGATGTCACCCAGGGGATTGCCATTATAAAAAAGGAAACTACAAAGCAAGACGAAGAATAATTCTTTTGAAAAAAACTCTGAAACAATTCGGGATCGAGCAAGATAGAGTAAGGTTAGACTGGGTCAGTGCAAGTGAAGGAACAAGATTTGCCAAAATTGCCAATGAGATGGCTGATACGATCAAACAATTAGGTCCTTTATCAGAATTAGAAGCATTAAATTAGAGGGAGTAAATTATGGCGAAACCAAAAGTAGCATTTTATTGGTGTGCATCCTGCGGAGGTTGTGAAGAAGCAATAGTTGACCTTAATGAAGATATTTTAAAGGTAGTCGAACTGGTTGATATTGTTTTTTGGCCCTGTGCAATGGATTTTAAATACCAAGATGTAAGAAATATGAAAGACAATGAAATTACTGTCGCTTTTATAAATGGTGCAATACGAACAGATGAACAGGAAGAGATGGCAAATCTGTTAAGGAAGAAATCTCAATTAGTTATAGCTTTCGGGGCTTGTTCTCATATGGGAGGAATTCCGGGATTAGCAAATTTCTGGGATAAAGAAACGATTTTTGAATCTTCTTATGGAAAAGATTGTCCATCTGTTGATAATCCAGACAATATTGTTCCCTTGACTATTAGCTCTGTTCCCGAGGGAGAATTGAAATTACCGGCATTTCATAATACTGTGAAAAGCCTTGATCAGGTTATTGATGTTGATTATTATATTCCCGGATGTTCTCCGGCACCATATTTAACTATGAAGGCAATTGGTGCAATATTAGCTGGTGAATTACCTAAAAAAGGAACAGTATTAGCTCCCGAAAAATCTTTATGCGATGTTTGTGAACGTAATGAAACTAAACCGGAAAAAATGTCTCTAACCAAGATTAAAAGAATTTCTGAAGTGATAGCAGACCCTGAAAAATGTTTCCTGGCAGAAGGAATAATCTGTTTAGGACCGGTGACCATAGCAGGATGTACAAATGAAGGAAGTGGAAGATGTATTACTGCAAATATGCCTTGTCGTGGTTGTTACGGACCTCCTCCGAAAATTACAGATGTGGGTGTGAAAATGATATCTGCTCTTGCATCTATTATTGGTCTTGAAGGAGAAGAAAATATGAGCGAAGAGGAAGTGGAACAACTTATGAGCCAAATAGAAGACCCAGCAGGATATTTCTATCGCTTTTCTTTACCTAAATCATTATTAAGAAGAAAAAGAATGAATTAATATAAGGGAGAATAAAATGGCAAAAATAATATCAATAAATCCAATTACCAGATTAGAAGGTCATGGGAAAATAGAAATTTTTCTGGATGATGCGGGTAATGTATCAAATGCTTATTTACAAGTTCCCGAATTGAAAGGTTTTGAACAATTCTGTGTAGGCAGACCTGTAGAAGAACTTGCAAGAATTACAACCCGCATCTGCGGTGTTTGTCCCACTGCTCATCATATGTGTTCTACGAAAGCTCTGGATGCTGTCTGTAACGTCAAACCAACCGCAACAGCTCTCAAATTACGCCGTTTTATCTATGATGCATTTATGGCAGAGGATCATTTACTTCATTTCTTTTTCCTGGGCGGACCTGATTTCGTCGTGGGTCCTGATGCTCCTCCCGGAGAACGGAACATTTTAGGAGTTATTGGGAAAGTTGGGGTGGAGATAGGAAAAAAAGTAATTGATATGAGAAGAAGAATCCGAAGCATTATTACTCATCTCGGTGGAAGAGTTATTCATCCTGTCTGTGGGTTACCCGGTGGAGTTTCAAAAGGTTTGGATGAAGACCATAGACTGGCATTTCACAAAATTGCAAAGGAAAGCGTTGAATTTTCCAAATTTTGCCTTCAAATATTTAATGATATTGTGCTGAAAAATGATACATATCTTGATCTGATTGTTGGTGATATTTTCAAACATGAAACCTATTATATGGGACAGGTTGACGCAAACAATAAAGTAGATCTGTACGATGGAATGATTCGAGTAATTGATCCAACCGGTAAGGAATATGCAAAATTTGCAGGGAAAGACTATCTTGATCATATTATCGAGCATGTAGAGCCTTGGACTTATATGAAGTTCCCATATTTGAAAAATGTAGGCTGGAAAGGTTTCGAAGATGGAATCAATAGCGGAGTATATCGAGTTGCGCCCCTTGCCAGACTTAATGTTTCCGATGGAATGAAAACTCCTCTGGCTCAAGCTGAATATGAAAAGATGGTCGCAACTCTCGGTAAACCTTTTCATCATACACTAGCTTTCCATTGGGCAAGATTGATCGAAGTAATGTATGTTTGTGAAGAAATGGTTCAACTCTTAGAAGATAAATCAATTACTAATCCCGATATAAGAAATCTTCCGAAAGAGGCTCCCACTGAAGGTGTCGGTGTTATCGAAGCTCCGCGGGGAACTTTAATTCATCACTATAAAACTGACGAAAATGGTCTGACGACGAATGTTAATTTGATTGTCGCCACATTAGGTAATTCTGCAGCTATTTCTATGTCCATCGCCAAAGCTGCTAAGAATTTGATTAAAAATGGTGTAGTTAATGATGGTTTACTTAATATGGTAGAAATGGCTTTTCGACCCTATGATCCATGTCTGGCTTGCGCAACCCATTCCCTCCCCGGTAAGATGCCTTTGATCGTTAATATTCGTGATCGAAACAGGGAAATCATAAAATCCATTAAAAGAGATTGATTTCTGATGAGGAAAACACTAATACTTGGCTTGGGAAATACTATTCTTTGTGATGATGGAGTTGGAATCAGAATAGCACAAGAAATTAAAAAAAGGTGTAAAAATATTGATATTATTGAAGCCAGTGCTGCTGGATTTAGAGTTATTGATGAGATAATTGGTTATGAAAAATTAATTTTGATTGATTCTATTAAAACAGAATGTATTAAACCGGGAACTCTTCATAAGTATTCTTTTAATGAATTTAATAAAACAAAACATCATTCACAGCCACATGACATCAGCTTTATAGAGGCTTTTGAAATTATTAAACAACATGGTGATAAAGTACCATCAATTGTAGAAATATATGCCGTTGAAGTATCTGATACAACAACTTTATCTGAGAAATGTACAATCGAAGTTGAAAATGCCATTCCATTAATTGCTAAAAAGATAATTGAGGAGCAATCGTTGATTTGAAGATGATCCGATTTTTAATTAATGCAGAATTATATCTTCCAAAATCTTCTCACTTATCTTTTTATTATCTATTTCCAAAATCAAAGTTAATTTTTGCTTCACTGATTCCAAAGCTCGCTGCAAATTCTTTTCTCCGTTCTCAGAAAGCTTCTTATCAAAATCCAAATCCCATTCGTAGCCTTTGATATGTACTAAAAATGCAAAAGGAATTTTTAAATATATACTTTTACAAATATTCAAAACAAAACTTGGTGAGGAAGCGTGCATAGTAAATTCGATCTGAGCTTCCGAAGGTTCAACTTTGGAAATTGTAAAATCTTCGAGCGGTTCCAGAGAAGCATCAGCAAAAAAAACAAGATCATAATCTGAAATTGTATCTGCATCTTCGATATTTAGCTGATAATTTGTATCAAAAGAGATGTTTTCTATTTTTTCTTGTTCAACCCAATTTTTGATCTCTTCAATAAACGAAATCCCGAGAGCATCGTCTTGTCTTCCTGGATTTCCATAACCATAAAATAGTATTTTTAGCACTTTAATAATTCCTTATGATTCAATTATATATTAACATCTTCTGCTTCATTTTCTTTTTTTTCAAACTCTCCCTCTTTCCCTCTCCCTGCACTAAAATTATGTATTGTTTCTATAATTTTATCTCTTAATAGATTTAAGTGCAGGGAGAGGGATGACTTCAGCTTTTTATTCTTCCTGCTTTTCTTATGTTCCTTCTCTTGAAATTAAGAGAAGGACAGCAGGATGAGTTCAATGAGGAAGTCAAAAAAATTCCCCTCTGCACTTATGTTAAGGGATTTATCCTAAACTTATTCTAAGTTTTACTCCTTAACATGAGTACAGAGGGGTTAGGGGATGAGGTTTTTTACTTCATCATTGGATATTCCGTGTTGGATATTGGATATTGTCTATCCATTCTTCAACATTCTATCCAAAACATTTTCATTTTTATCAATCAGCTTGATCTCTAAAGGCATTTTACCCAAAGCGTGGGTTGCACAACTTAGACAAGGATCATAAGCACGAATTGCGACTTCCACAGCGTTCATCATACCTTCTGTAATATCAGTTTGTCCATTCATAAATTGTTTCGCAGCAAGATTCACCGCTTTGTTCATCGGAATATTGTTGTTCGTAGTAGAAACAATAAGATTTGCCATAGTTATCTGATCTTTCTCATTAATTCGATAATGATGGAAAAGTGTTCCGCGAGGAGCTTCCAATAAACCAACACCTTCGTTTCCTTTAGTTCCTTTTACTGTGAGTTCACCTTTCAATAAATCCGGATCATTCAGAAGATCTTTCATCATTTCAGCAGAGTGCAGAATTTCGATAAGACGTGCCCAATGTTGATGCATTGTCATATTATTCGGTTTCCCGTTTGTATAAGCACGGAAAATCTCAAATTCTTTTTGAGCAAGCGGAGTTGGAATAAATTCGGCAGTATTCATACGAGCAAGCGGACCTACTCGATACCAACCGTTCTTTTTCCCAATTGATCGTAAATATGGGAACTTCATATAACTCCAAGATTTCACCTCTTCATCAATATAATCCAGATAATTCTGATAATCAATATCATCTAATATTTTGTTGCTTTCACTATCTATTCCTCGCAATACTCCATGATAGAAATCCATCGCTCCATCTTTTCGCACCAAACTTACATGGTTGGATGGATATGCAGCAAATTTATCAATCAAGTCTTTATTATTTTTGTGATAGCCTTTGAAGAAATCAAGTGCTCCAAGTGACCAATCAATCATTTTATCAATGTTCATCGGGTCAGCACCATTCAAGAAAGAATCTCTTTCCGCTTCGGTAAGATGTTTATTGATTCCTCCGGGAATTGCTCCGGTTCCATGAATCTTTTTACCGGCAGTTGCTTTGATAATTTCTTGACCGAATTTTCTCATCATCACAGCCTGCACCGCAAGTTCTTTATTGGTAAGTGCAATTCCAATCACATTTCTCATTGCCGGATCACCATCAATTCCAAAAAGAAGATCAGGTGCAGCAAGATGGAAAAAATGCAATACATGAGATTGAAACATCTGTCCATAATGCATCAAGCGTCTCATTTTTTCGCCGGTTGGGGTGAGACCATCTCCAGTTCCCGCCCCAACTATCACATCAAGAGCTTTGGCAGCTGCAAGATGATGACTTACTGGACATATTCCACAAAGTCGTTGAACCAATACCGGAGCTTCCCAATATGGTCGCCCTTGCACAAATCGTTCAAAACCTCTAAATTCTACAATATGAAGTCGTGATTGAGTAACTTGATTATTATCATCAAGATGAATCGTTACTTTGCCGTGACCTTCTACTCTTGTTACCGGTTCTATAGTTATTTTTTTTGCCATAATATTACCTCATTAATCAAATTTAATTACTTCATATGGTAAATCCATCTCATTACCAGTCACTAAAGCTACTAAAGCATTCCAGATAAGATCTGCTCTCGGAGCACACCCCGGTAAAAAGTAATCGATTTTTACAATTTCATGACAAGGATAAACTTTATCCAAAATCATCGGAAGTTCTTCATCATTCGGAATTATTTTTTCTTCATTTGCTTGAACCGAAACACAATTCAAATATGCTTCTTCCAAACATTCAGTAATTGATGCATTATTATTTCGCATTGCCGGAAGTCCGCCCATAATTGCACATTCACCTACGGAAATCAAAATTTTACAATTTTTCCTGAAATCTTTGAGCACATGCACATTTTCACTATTACAGCATCCACCTTCGATTATGCCAATATCACATTGCTTTGTGAAAGTTTTTATATCATCAATAGGAGATTTATTGAATTCTACCAATTCGATCAGATCAAGTATTCTCTCATCAATATCAAGAAGAGACATATGACATCCGAAACATCCTGCCAAAGAAGTTGTTGCTACTATTTTTTTACTCATAACCTACTCCTTCAATCCTTCGATATCGCTTCCGATAGGATTTTTATCGTATTTTCTTTCGCCGATTGGAACATCAAAACCTTTTTCTTTTCTGATAATCGCTCCTACCGGGCAAGTATCCATCGCTTGTTGAGCTAATTTATCCGTAAAATCTGCCGTAAGTTCATGATCAATATTTATTTGCACTTTGGCTCCTCTTTTTTTGAAAACGAACCAATTGGGATTATCCTTCTCTTTTTTTCTACGAATACATCTTTTGCACAGAATACATCTATTATGATCAATCATTATTTTTGGATTATCTGCATCAATATCTTTTGCCGCAAATGAATATGGGAATTGTGGAACCATCATTTTGTAGCGATAACCGAGTGCTTGCAACTCGCAATTTCCACTTCTTTCACAAGTTGGACAAAAATGATTTCCTTCCGCAAAGAGAAGTTCAACAATCGTTGCTCTAAATTTTTCCAATTCATCGGAATTTGTAACAATATCCATTCCATCCAAAGCTGGAGTTGTACAAGCTGTCATCATTCTCCCACCGATCATACAAGTACAAATTCGGCACGATCCTTGAGGTTTGATTCCTTCATAATTACAAAGTGTAGGGATATAAATCCCATTATCCTTTGCAATTTCTAAAACAGTTTGTCCTTTCTCACCTCTACAAACTATATCATTGATTCTTATTTTTATTTTATTCATGATCTCCCCCTAAATTGGGAATTCTTCCCGCCGCAGCACAAGATTCCTGCACAGCTTCTTCCAAGTTAAATTCACTTACATAATCCGTTTTTTGAAGCTTTGCTGTATATAATTCTCTGAAATTTTTCAGAGTTGTTAAAATTGGATTTGCAGCAGTATGACCTAATCCGCAACGATTCATTTTCATCACTTTTCCCCATTCCAGCATCTGATCAATATCTTCTTGAACACCATTTCCACGATAAATTTTCTCTAATTTATTCTTAAACTGAACTGTCATCGCTCTACAAGGCACGCAAGAACCGCAAGATTCTTCAATAAAGAAATCAGTGAAATTCATCACAATATCTTTGATCAAATCTCGATGTTTACCAATAATGATCATTGATCCGCCAGTAGCAAGATCTTCATAAGCAAGTTTTCTCTTAAATTCATTGGAAGCGATACAAGAGCCGGAAGGTCCACCAACTTGAACAGCTTGTACATCTTTTGCTCCAACCATCTCCAAAATATCATTCACTGTGAAACCCCATTCAATTTCATAAATTCCGGGGTTATCACAATCTCCAGAAATACTCATAACTTTTGAACCTGTAGAATCCAGAGTTCCAAGTGATCTATACCATTTTGGTCCTTGATGTATGATCTTAGTAACTGCGCATAAAGTTTCTACATTATTTACTACTGTAGGCTTTTGTAAGTATCCTTTTTCAACTGGGAAAGGAGGTCTATCACGAGGTTCGCCTCTTTTTCCTTCAGCAGATTCGATCAAAGCAGATTCTTCTCCACAAACATAAGCTCCACCACCAAATTGTATTCTGATATCAAAATTTAGACCAGCTTTTCCCCCAATATCTTTGCCAAGAAGATTCTGTTCTCTCAATGTACTTAATACATCTTCCAAATAATTTTGCAAATATTTATATTCGTATCGTAGATATAAAATCCCTTCATCAGAACCTATTGAATATCCAGCAATTGCCATTCCTTCAAATAGAAGTTCTGGTCGTTCCGTAAGAATCACCCGATCTTTGAAAGTGCCAGGTTCGCCTTCATCAGCATTACAAAATATATAGTGTTTTTCATCTTTGAAAGCTCTACAAAATTGCCATTTCATCCCAGTAGGGAAACCAGCTCCACCTCGACCACGAAGATTTGATTGTTTTACCAATTCGATGACATCATTCGGATCCATTAAAATTACTTTTTTCAGAGCATCTCCTACTTTCATATCTTTAGTAAGAATTGGACCCTCTTTTTTGATATTACTGCATACATTTGAGGTAATCAATTTGTGAGTTGCTTGGCAATAGCCTTCGATTTGAATATCATTAACATCAAAATTATTCTTTATTCCGTTTACAATTAGTTTTACTTTTTCTTTGGTTAAATTAGTAAAAACTCTTTGATTGATAATTGCTGATGGTTCCTGATCATTCATTCCAATACAGGCTGTATCAAAAAGACCGATCTGACAATCTTCGGTTACTGATCCGAATTTACAGCCGACTTCCTCTTCCAAAGCCTTTGCAATATCAGAACGTCCCATCATATTTGCAACGGCACTATCATTCAGATAGATTGCATACTTTCCGGTTGGTTTTTCCGAAAAAAAATGATAAAATGAAAGGGTCTGTTCAACATCTACTTTTGAAATGTTTAGATTCTCTGCAATTTCCTTCACAGATTCCTTTGAAATACAACCTACATTTGTCTGAATATCAATTAGAATATCCATAAGTCTGACTCTATCAGAACCATATTTAGCTAGAATCGTTTTGATATTTTTGCAACTGCATGAACAGCATTCTGAAAAATTTTCAGCATTTACTTCTACTGATTTTTGAGATTTGCTTTCTCCCACAATTCACCTCCATATTATTTTAGAATATTATTTTTTGTCATTATCTCTAATAATTCTTTTTCTACATCATTTTTAAAACAAGGAATACAGGAATTCCTATCGGAAATAACATCTGAAATTTTAATTTTTGAAAGAAGTTTTTTTCTGAGATCGTTTATACTTTGCCAAACTAGTTTTAATTTGCAATAATCATTAAAAGCACAATTTCCACTATCGCTGATACACTCTTCAAGAGCATCTTTTGTTTCTAAAATCGAAATTATATCATATAATGAAATTTCTTTAGCTGGACGCGCTAGACAATATCCACCATTTACACCTCTTGAACTATTTATGATTCCCCCCTTTTTTAATAAAATCAGTATATTTTCAAGATATGAAACCGGAATATTTTGGTTTTTGGAAATAACTTTTCGCTTTATTTTTTCACCTAATTCATCTTTTGAAGCAATTTCTAAAACAGCTCTTAAACCATATTTACATTTTGTTGTGAATCTCACTCTATTCCCCTTTTTATCTAATGTTCACTTTACAGGTGAACTTTTAAAAATCATAACAAATTTGTCAAAGATAATATTTTTGTGAATCAAAGATATATTTAATATTTTTTAAATTTTTATACGTAAAATATTATTATGCAATACTATACTCCTCTTTTCAAAAAATCCATAACATTGAAGGTTTATAATTTCAATTTTATCTTGACCTAAAACTGGTACAAAAATGTTCTTCTTCCAAAAAACTGTACAAAAAAGACTAAAATGTATATAATAAAAATTAATGGAATCGTTCAAGGTGTCGGCTTTCGACCATTTATTTATAAATTGGCATTAGAAGAAGATATAAATGGATTTGTATTAAATTCTACGAGTGGCGTTCAGATTGAAGCAGAAGGTAAAATCACCAAGCTGAAAACATTTATTTCACGCATAAAATCCGAACTTCCTCCTGCTGCAGAAATAAACAAATTTGAAGTCAAGCTAGTTCCTGATAAAAAATATAATGCTTTCGAGATAAAAATAAGTTCTCAAACAACCGGTTCTACTCTTATTTCTCCAGATTTGGCTGTTTGCAATGATTGCATTAATGAGTTCAATAATCCTTCCGATCCAAGATTTCAATATCCTTTTATCAATTGCACAAATTGTGGACCTCGTTTCTCAATTATCGAAAATACTCCTTATGATAGACCTGTAACTTCTATGAAAGATTTCAAAATGTGTTCGTTTTGCGATAATGAATACAAAAATCCTTTGAATCGTAGATTTCACGCTCAACCAATTGCTTGCGAAAAATGTGGACCTAAGCTTATTTTTCAGGATAAAAAACTATTTCAAATAGATGGTTCTCCAATAAAACATACAATTGAAGCTTTGCAACGAGGCAAAATCGTGGGAATCAAAGGAATTGGTGGTTTTCATATTGCTTGTGATGCCAAAAATTTCAAAGCTGTTTCAGAACTGCGAAAACGAAAACACCGTCCTCATAAACCATTTGCTATTATGGTTTTACCTGATCGTATCAAAGATTTGGTTCATATAAATAATGATGAATTGAAAATATTAAAATCTTCTGTTTCTCCCATAATTATTTTACCCCAAAAAGAAAATAATTTTCTCGCAGAAAATGTAGCACCTGATAACCCGAATCTTGGTATTTTTTTCCCATATGCACCACATCATTATCAAATATTGAGTAAAGAACTTCCTTTTTTAATAATGACTTCCGGGAACAAAAGTAACGAACCAATTGCCAAAAACGAAAACGAGTTAATTGCTATTTGCGATTGTTTCCTCACTCATAATCGTCCAATTTTAAATCGTTCCGATGATTCCATAATTATGCCGATTGATAAAAAAAATATCATTATCAGACGATCACGCGGATATGTTCCAACTCCACTTACAATTCCTATAAAAACAATTCCAACTCTGGGATGTGGTGCAGAACTCAAACTTACTTTTTCTTTGAGTGAAAAAAATAAACTGTTTTTATCACCTTACATTGGAAATTCGGGAAGCAAAGAAACCATTGATTTTTATCTGGAAATTTTTGAAAAATATAAAAAGTGGTTTAAGATAGATCCCGAACTTATTGCTTGTGACCTACAACCGGATTTTGCAACAACAAGATTTGCAGAAGAAACAGGACTTCCGATTCAAAGAATCCAGCATCATCACGCTCATATAGCTGCTGTGATGGCAGAACATCAATTGGATGAACAAGTTATCGGTATTTCCTATGATGGAACAGGATATGGAACAGACCAGAAAATTTGGGGTGGAGAAATTTTTATTGCAGATTATAATAAATTCGAACGAGTTTCTCACTTGGAATATATGCCACTTCCGGGTGGAGATGCAGCTATAAAACATCCGATTAGAATTGCTTATTCATACTTATTGAAATCCAGTTGTGATCCTAATTTTTTAACCGGAATTTCAGATTTTGAGAAAAATATTATTCAGAAGCAACTTCAAAATAATTTCAATGTTTTTCAGACATCCAGTATGGGAAGATTATTCGATTCTGTCGCTGCAATGTTAGAACTTTTTCCAATTATCTCCTTTGAAGCTCAAAGTGCAATGGCTCTGGAATATTTGTGTAAAGACGCTTCTGTTTTTGATTATGATCCTTATCCTTATGAATTGGACGTTGGAGTTATAAAAATTGGCTCTTTGCTCAAATCAATTTATAATGATGTTAGAAACAAAGTAAATCATTCCATTATTGCTCTCAGATTTCATAGAACAATTATTGATTTTACATTGAATTCTGTGATAAAAGCGAGCAAATCTACTGGAATAAAAAAAGTTGTTCTTTCGGGTGGTGTTATGCAGAATAGAGTTATTCTATCCGGTCTTTATGAAATTTTGCAAAGAAATAACTTTACGGTTTTCTTCCCTTCCAAAATTCCACCTAATGATAGTTCAATTTCGTTTGGACAGGTTATGATTGCCAATCGGTTGTTGAGATAGAGGGGAATATAAATGAGAAAAAACATAGTTTTAGTTTTATTTATTTTCGGAATTATTGTACACTTAGTAGGACAAGTTCGTGAGATTTTTCCCGCTTCGGGACCTTTTGTATTTAAGGAAATGTATAAACCTCAAGTTATTGATGCAAGATCCGAAGCATTAGGTGGAACTTCGATTTTGTCTTCCACTGGAGGGAACTTTGTATTCAATAATCCCGCATTGTTAAGTAATTTGTCTCAGAAAAATATTCAATTGGGAAGTAGAGCAATATATGGTAAAGAAGAGTATAAACATAATAATGATAATTACAATTCTGACTATCCAATGCATTATAAACTCAATGGACTATCTTTTGGTATGCCATTAAAATTCCAAAATTTTAAATTTGGCATAGGAGCAGGATATCGGACATATTATGATCTTGGCAAGAATAGGCACTATGAAGACCAAGATAGTGATTATGTTAATGATCATTTTGGACATGGTGGTCTTAGCACTCTCGTTTTAGGTGGTGGTTTCAATTTTCAAAATATATTTTTTATAGGTTTTTCTTCAAATTTGCCATTTTTTAGTAAATATTCAAAAGAAGTTGAAAGTATTGATAGTTATGGTGATGAATATAAATACAAAACTGAATCAACTTTGAAGGGTACTTTTTTTACAATAGGAAGTTCATATAAACTAAATAAAGTAATTACTTTTGGCTTAAGATTAAGAACAGGTTTTTCCCTTGAATGGAAAGAAAAAGATAGTGGAAATGAAGAAAATTTAATCGTACCTCCAGAATTTGGGCTTGCTTTAGAATTGAAACCTATACCAAGTTTAAAATTTTATACAGAATGGTTAACAAGAAATTTCTCGAAATATAAAATGGATAACAATAATGATGAATATTACCTCTATGATGATTTAGGAAATGGATTTGCCTTAAGAACGGGATTTGAAGCAGGAACAAATTGGTTATTCCGAGGTGGTTTTTTTATGCAAAGTCTTCCAATATATGAATCTAAAAATGCAGATGATGGAGAAGTTGTAAAAGTTAAAACACCAAAAAAAGAATATGGTTTTACTACAGGTTTAGGATTTAAAATATATTCAAAAATTTCAGTAGATTTTTTTAGTGTTTATTCTTTTCTTACTAATAATCAAAGTTATTATGATCCCTATTGGGGTCTAGATTCAACAAAATATTTTACTTATCAAATGAAAATAGGAAGTACGATTGGTTACAATTTCTAGATAATAATACAAAATCGGAGAAATAAATATGTGTATAGCAATTCCAGCGAAAGTTGTAGAAATAGATGGAGAGAAAGGTGTTGTAAATCTTGGTGGAGTGAATAAAGAGATAATGTTCACCTTCACACCGGAAGCAAAAAAAGGAGATTGGGTTCTGATGCATACCGGATTTGCCCTAAATGTAATTTCAGAAGATGATGCTCAAGAAACTTTGAAGCTTTTTGAGGAGTTAGAAAAGAGCTATGAAACAGTTTGATCTCAAAAAATATAGAGACCCAAAAGTCATAAAAGAATTAGTGGATGACCTGAAAAACTGGGAAAAACCGCTCAAAATAATGGAAGTCTGCGGTTCTCATACAATGGCAATTGGACATTGGGGAATCAGAAAACTGTTACCGGAAAATATAAAACTCATTTCCGGTCCGGGTTGTCCGGTTTGCGTAACTCCTTCTTCTTTGATTGATGAACTGATCAAGTTGAAAGGTGTAAAAATTGCGCTTTTCGGAGATATGCTACGAGTTCCTGGCAAAGATGAAACGCTCGAACAAGCCCGAGCAAGAGGTTTGGATGTGCAAATTGTCTATTCTCCTTTGGATGCTTTGAAACTTGCCAAAGAAAAAGAAACAATATTTGTAGGAATTGGTTTTGAAACTACAATTCCGGGAATCGCCCAAACTATTCTGATGGCAAAAAAAGAAAAACTTTCCAATTTTTCGGTTTTCCCTGCTTTTAAACTTGTTCCTCCGGCTTTGGAAGCACTTCTATCTGCTGCTGATATGAAATTAGATGGATTTCTACTTCCCGGACATGTTAGTGTGATAATTGGAACTGAGTCTTATTCATTGCTTCCCAAGAAATATGGTATTGGTGGAGTTGTAGCAGGCTTTGAACCACTTGATATTTTGCGAGCTATCAAATATCTAATTATTCAAGCTGAGAAAAATGAACCGGCAATTGTGAATGAATACAATCGAGTTGTAAATCTTACAGGAAACAAGAGTGCTCAAAAAGTAATTGAAACTGTTCTAAAAACAGAAGATGCATTGTGGCGAGGACTTGGTTGGATTCCACAATCAGGTTTAGGAATTCGAGAGGAATTTGCAGAATTTGATGCTTCAAAAAAATATAACATCCAATTGAAAGAAGAAGAAGGAAACACCGGTTGCAAATGTGCAGAAGTTCTCAAAGGGAAAATAATTCCTCCGGGATGTCCGTTATTTGATAAAGGTTGTAATCCAAGTCATCCGATTGGACCTTGTATGGTTTCTTCCGAAGGTAGTTGTGCTGCTTATTATAAATATGAAAGATGAAAAAAATAGTGAATAACTAATAATGAATAGTGAATAATGAAAGAACACAGAGAAAAGAAAGAAAAAATACAAAAATGGAAAAGGGAAGAACGGAAAAATGGAGAAATGGAAATTCTCACCCCATAGAAATAAAAAAGATTTCACAGGGTAAACTTAATCCTCTCCTGCCAGAATGAGGAAATGCTCCTTCTCCTTGCAGGAGAAGGTTGGGATAAGGTCGTTTTCTGATATTTTCTCTGTGGTTAATTCTCTTTTTGTTCGTATTGTTATTTTTGTTATTTTTGTTCGTTGCTAATAATTTTCGTGTTAATTCGAGTTAATTCGTGGTAAAAATCCGCGGCTAAAAAAGAGAAATAAAATGAAAGATGAAATAATAACTTTAGGTCATGGCAGCGGAGCTGGACTTACTAAAAAACTTATCAATGAAATATTTGATAAAAATTTCAAACTACCTACATTAGATGATGCTGTAGAAATTGAAAATCGAACTGTTGTCACGACAGATGCGCACGTTATCAAACCGATATTTTTCCCTGGAGGTGATATTGGAAAACTTTCTGTTACCGGAACTGTGAATGATGTTTCGATGAAAGGAGCAATCCCAAAATATCTTCTAATTACTTATATTATCGAAGAAGGATTTCCTATCAAAGACCTGAAAAAAATCACCGAATCGGTTCAAGAAGCTGCCGAAGAAGCCAACGTAAAAATAATTGCTGGGGATACAAAAGTAGTTGAGCGTGGAAAAGCTGATGGAATTTATATAACCACAACCGGAATAGGCTTTCTATCTAAAAATATAAATTTAACTTCCAAAAATATCCAAAATGGTGATAAAATTATTGTGAACGGTACAATCGGAGATCATACGGTAGCAATCATAAATGCTCGTGAAAATCTTAATCTAACTCCTGCTCCTCAAAGTGATTGTGCATCTTTGAACAATTTGGTACAGCTTATGCTAAAAAGTGGCAACATAAAATTTATTCGAGATGCAACCAGAGGTGGAGTCGCCACAATATTGAATGAAGTTTTTGAAGATACGGGTTTGGGAATTATTATCAATGAAGAAGATATTCCCATAAAAGAAAATGTGGAAGCAGTTTGTGGACTTTTGGGATTGGATGCTCTTTATATGGCAAACGAAGGAAAGCTGGTTTCTTTTGTTTCAGGAAATTCATCAATTTTATTAGAAGAGATGAAAAATCATAAACAAGGGAAAAATTCAACAATAATTGGAGAAGTTACCAACGAAGTTAAGGGAGTTTATTTGAGAACGTCAATCGGTGGATTACGTCCTTTGATGATGCTTGATTCTGATCCTTTACCTCGTATTTGTTAAGAAAAATCAGCCGCTGATTTACGCTGATGAAGATGGACAAGAAGAAAAAAGCTTACCACAGAGAACACGGAGAAAAAAAAATTAGCCACGGATTTACACGGACTAAGAAAAAAATGTCTGAATTTGGATTTACAAGATTAACGGATGATAGAATTAATCCGAAAATCTAAAAATCAAAGTAATTAGAAGTAATGGATATGATAAAAGATACAGTATTTATTATTTTTTACAATGTATGACTTCTTTCGCAAGGAATTCTTTCAATGTTTTTACAATGTATGACATTTCTTCATTGTATTTCTTTCATCTTCCTTTCCGCCTTGGCGAACTTAGCAGCAAATATCTTTTTCTTAGTCCGTGAAAGCCTGCCTGTCCCGTAAATAAGAATGACTGTACTGGGAGGACAAATAAAAGAGGAAATATGCACGAAGGAGCGATTGTTCATTCTTTACTTGATATTGCTCAAGAGATAAAAGAAAAAGAGAATCTAAAAGAAATTTCAAGAATAAAAATAGTTGTTGGGAAATTTCACCAAATTGTAGAAGAAGTGATGATGACTCAATATAATTTTATGAAATTGGAATATACGGGTTTTGAAAATTCTGAATTATTGATGCAAATGGTAGATGTCAAAGCAAAATGTAATGATTGCAATCACGAATTTGCTATTGATGAACCTATATTTTTATGCCCGAAATGTGAATCTATGAACACCGATATTGTTTCAGGAAAAGAACTGCTTATCGAAACAATGGAAGGAACACAAACCTAAAATTTGGAGAAAAAATGTATCCCACTTTTGAAGAAGTTGTAAAATTTCACGGTCACTTTTGTCCGGGTTTGGCAATAGGCTATCGAATGGCAATTGCTGCAATGGATTTTCTGAAAATTACTCGACCTAAAGATGAAGAACTTGTCGCAATCGTAGAAAATGATGCTTGCGGAATTGATGCTGTTCAATATATTTCCGGTTGTACATTCGGAAAAGGTAATCTCATCTTTAATAATTATGGAAAAATGGTTTATACATTTTATGATAGAAAAAGTGCTAAAGCCGTACGAGTATGCAGAAAAAGCTCTGTAAAAAAAGTGAAATTGATCTCACCAAACAACAAAAAATAGAGTTAATATTAAACCTCGAAATTGAAAAATTGGTTAATTTAAAGCAAGTGCAAAGGATGTGTTTGTAGTATAATGTAAAATATATTGACTATATCTGCTGTAATAA
>JAIORE010000228.1 GCA_021108315.1 Candidatus Cloacimonadota bacterium | reverse complement strand
CTAAAGGGTTTGAGAGCTCAGGCACTACATCAACTATGCAACGAGTTTAAATTTTGTGAAAAACCAATTATTACATCTCACAAAGCATTCTTAACAAATGGGATTAAAGGTATCTTTTTACCATCGATCATCAAAGTTACTTCTTTTGAATTATCCTTTTATTCTGTATGTTTCATAAAATCCTCCAAAACCTATTAATAAACAATAATATACAAACTAACATATCTCACTTTGATTTTACTGCATAAATCAATGAACCAGAGCTATTTAATTATCTTTCTGTCCCGAATGCTTTCAGGATGCTCTTATCTTGAAGAATCTCCTGTTTATCTATTCATAAATGATTATAACTGGAGATTCCTCAGATGAATTTTTTTTATCCCGAAAGATTTCGGGAGAAAGACACTAACAATCAACATCTATATGAATTGGGAAATATCAGATACTAATAAATCAGTTTTAATCCAATTCTTTCTCTTTCAATATCAATATTTAAAATTTCCACTTTCACAATCTGACCAATAAAAAGTTGTTCCAAAGGATGTAAATTCGGTTTCATTTGGCTTTTATGAATCATTCCATTAACCTTAGTTCCCATATAAACAAAAGCTCCAAAATCTACAATATTTGTGATACTTCCTTGTAAAACTAATCCTACCGAAAGGTCTTTTATACTTCTTAACTTATTAGTTAATAATGGTTGTGGTATAAAATCTCGGGGATCATTATTCGCAGAAATAGCTTGAACAATTTGCTTGAACTTAAATTCAGAAATATTTAATTTTGTACATGTTTTTTGATAATTTATAAGTTCAATTTTCTTTTTAATTTTCGACCAATTTGCTTTAATTTTAGATTTTGAAAAACCAATCAATTCTAATATTTTAAAAGCTTCATCATAAGATTCCGGATGAATAATTGTATCATCGAGAGGATTATCAGATTGTGGAACTCGACAAAATCCGGCAGATAATTCATAAGCTTTGCTACCTATGCCTTTAACTTTTAAAAGTTGTTCCCGATTCTTAAAAACACCAAATCTATCTCGATAATCAACAATATTCTGAGCTGTAGATTTACTCAAACCGGAAATATATTGCAAAAGGAATTTACTCGCAGTATTGATATCAACGCCGATCAAATTAACAACTGATTCCACTTCACGATTTAGATGCTGAATCAATAGATTATTGGTGATGTCATGTTGATACATACCGATTCCAATTGCTTCCGGCGGGATTTTCACAAACTCATCAAGAGGATTTAAAACTCTTCTCGCAATAGAAATTGCACTCCGATAAGTTAGATCAAGTTTGGGAAATTCCTCAATCGCAATTTCAGAAGCTGAGTAAACAGAAGCACCTGATTCTGAAGTAATTATGAAAGACGTTTCAATTTTTTCCAGCTCAATCCAATTAGAAATAAAATCGGTAGTTTCTCGGCTGGCAGTCCCATTTCCAATAGCAATTAGAGGGAATTTATATTTTTTATAAAGAGAATTCATTATTTTGATGCTTTCTTCTTGGTTCGCAACCGGTTGATTTGGGAAAATTTTATTATGAGTGATCAGAAATCCATTTTCATCAATTAAGGCGAGTTTACAGCCGGAACGGAAAGCCGGATCAATTCCAAGTATCATTTTCTTTTTTAAAGGTGGGGTAAGGAGTAAACTTCTCAAGTTTTTTGAGAAAATATTTATGGAAGCAAGTTCTACTTTTTGAGTAATTTGAGTTCGAACATGTCTAATGATTTGCGGTTCTATAAGTCTATTAAAACTATCTTTGGCAAAAGTTAGAAAGTTTTCATAATACGGATTTCTTCTTTTTATTCCATAGATCTTTAAAATTTCATAAATCGGTTGAAAAGGGATGCGAATATTAACTTTTAATACTTTCTCTTTTTCTCCCCGATTTATAGATAAAACTCGATAAGAAGGAATTTTTTTCAAACCTTGTCTAAAATCATAATAATCTTGGTAAGTTTTTTTTAGGTCAACTGCGTTTTTCTTCTTAGTAGATTCTATGAAAGCCTTTTCAATGAAAAAATTATGAACAAATTTCTTGATTTCAATTTTTTGTGAAATCTCTTCCGCAATAATATATCCCACTTGTTCCAAAACATCGTCAACCTTGAATAACTCTTTTGAATTCTTGATGAAATTACTAAGGTAAGCATCGTACTTGTAGGAAGCTTTTTTTAGAAAATTTACCGCATTAGATAGATTCATTTCCCGAGCGTGATCTGCTTTTGTTTTTTTATTTGAACGAAACGGTTTATAAATATCATCTAATTCTTGGATATTTTGAGCTTGATTGAGTAGTTTTATTAATTTTGGATTTAGAACGTCTTTTTTCTTTAACAATTTCAATATATCTTTTTTTCTACTTTCTCGTTTCTTGATTTCCAGAAATAGATCTTCAATTTTTCTTAATTGAATCTCATTTAGAAATCTGGTAGCTTCTTTTCGATAACGAGCAATAAAAGGTATTGTGCTTCCATTTTCAAAAAATGAGATTGCAGAAGCTGTTTGATTTTTTTTCAGTTGTAATTTTTCAGCAATCTCTTCCGAAATAGCAGTTAATTGACTATCTTGTAAATTTACCATATTTTAAAAACCATACTATTTGTTTGATTGTTTCTTTCTTTTTCAAAATTGTATCGTGAGGATAGGGAAGGATGATAAAATCTTGCATTCCTTTTAGTTTTGTTCGTTCAGTAGATATCTTTCCGTCGTCTTCTCCATCAATGAAGCATGAAAAAAAAGGTAACTGAGTGCCTGAACCGGAAATTATGCCAAAATTTTGCTGTAGTGAATCGGAAATGGATAACTCTGTGGCAATATTTTCGGTTAATTCTTGTCCGGCAGGACCATATCTAAATTTGTATATAAAATTTCTATGAAAGAAATCTGTTACTTCGCTACCTTGATTCGGAGGAGCGATCATAATGATTTTTCCAATATTTTCTAATGAATAGTGTTCCAAATAAACTCTTAGCAATATTCCACCCATCGAGTGAGTAACAAAATGAATCGTATCATTCTTAGAGAACTTTGCTAATTCCGGTTCTAAATATTTATCCACTAATTCTGATATTGATAGTTTTGAGGATGGATAGGAAAAATTTACGACTTCATAATCTGCAAAAATCGCTTTTTCAATTTTTCTCATATCTTTTGGAGAATCTTTTATACCATGGATTAGAAATACTATTTCGTTTGAAAATATTATTTTTAAACTAATTAATAACAAAGAAATAAGCAATATTTTCATTTATTAAATTCGTGTTAATCAGTGATTTTCATCTTTTCATTCACTAAATTTCAAAACTTGAAAGATATATATTTCGGTATCTTTATCTTTATACGCATCTTTTGGTAAATGAGCTTTATGTTCACACAAGTTTTCTAAAAAAGTATCTTGATTCCAACCTGTTTCGGTAGCAACTTGCGGTAAAAAAACACCATTATTACGTCCTTTTCTTATCCACACCCCATCAATTCCCATTTTGATCTGTTTGTAATCATAAATCTTTTCGAGAGGTGTTAAAACTGAAATTTCTATATCAATATTCTCAAGTTCATCCGATGTAACTCTATTGAATCTAAAATCTTCAAAAGCAGCAGAAACTGCCATATTATTTACAGCGAGATACAATGGTTCCCGAGCTATCATTTGTCCGATACAACCCCTTAAAGAAGAATCTTTGTTCAGGGTTACAAAAACAGCGAGATCCTTTTGTAATATGTCGGAAGCCGGAAGCTCAGGTGAATAATGTTTTCCATTTTCTTCATAATAAGTTATACTTTTTCTCGCTAAATTTAAGAGATATTCCTTTTCAATATCTGAGAGAAATTCATTTTTTGAATCTACCTTTTTTTGATAAACAATAGAGCAATATCCCACCACACTTTTAGAAGTGAAATCACCCATCGCATCCCCGGAATTCGCATATTTCAGAAGCTTACCCTGTTCAATTCCGTAAGCAACTTTCAAAATTTTCAGAAATGGATTCAGAGCATAATATCCGCAAAGTTCACTACTGCCATTCAAAATAGCATGTTTGAGTTCTTCTTGGCTTTTATTTAAGATCAAATCAATAGTATATTTATCCATTTTTTGAGCGAATTGATAATCATGAAAATGTGACATATCGGTACTACAAACCATTAGGATTTTTTTGTCTGACTTCTTTATGATCTTAGCTATTGTTTCGGCAAGTTCATTTAATAATAGCAAATCGTGAGTAGAAGTTAAGATTGGAACTATTTTAAAATTGGATAATTGATACTGCAAAAATGGTATTTGAGATTCTATGCTATGCTCTTTGGTATGAACATACTCGCGAAAAACGAATCTTTTATGTGTTTCTATGATTTTCCCGGTGATCTCTCTATCAATCTCTACTTCACCGAGCGGGGTTTGATAATAATCTCCATCATAAATCGAAACTACATTCTCCAAATAATGATGACTGGTTCCAAGTAGAATTACAGTATCAAAGTGTTTATCGTTTAAAAGAGAAAAATTATAAGCAGCTACTTCTCCCGAATAAGCGTATCCTGCATGGGGAACAATCATTCCAAAAGGATTAATATTTTCTTCTTCATCAAAAAAAGTAACGGAGTCAAACAGCTTCTTTAAAGTATTTTCCAATTCAGTTTTATTTTCTGGATACCACATTCCGGCAACAGCGAGTTTTCTTATTTTAGCAGACATATTTATTGTCACTCCTATCAATATTATATACAAAAGAATTCTTTTAGCATTCATAAATATCAAAAAAAAAATTGATTTTCAATCAGTCAAGTCTGCTTTTTTATTTTAACGCAGATAAACGCAGATTTGTTATGATAAAAAATATTATTTTATCATATTTATCAGCGTAAAACTCGTTGCGAAGTTCGTCTTCGCAATGTTTAGTATTCCCAAGACAAACTTGGAAACAAGTGCGTTTTCCAGTCAAAAGAGTGCTCCTTCTAATCAAAAGCGTGCCTCCTCTACTCTAAAAAGTACTTCCTCTGGTCAAAAAAGTGCGTTTTCTGGTCAATTCTATTCTATAATTGACCAGAGAAGTCTCTTGATTGGGGTGGGGGAGCACTTTTTAGACCTCAGAAACTGAATTTATTCTTGTTCCCAAGTTCTTCTTGGGAACACACTGACTCAAGAAGCCCCCTGCTTCGCAGAAATCCGCTAAGCAGGAGGTTAATTTTAAAGCATTGCTACTTAACGTCTTTACTGTGAGTCTTTTTTGTTCAAATTGGGATTAGTTAAGGTAAAACTTAATCAGACTTGCTTCGTAGCGAATGATAATGAGTATGAAGCGAGAATGATGGTATAGACGAATAATTCTCGAATCACATTCTTTTCGTTCATTGAGATTCAAGTCTTATTCTAAATTTAAGTTTCATAAGTAGAAGATTCTACTTCAATTTTTCCTTGTGCAAAATCAACCGTCTCTTTTTTTAGTTTTGTTCTATAAAAGTGAGGTAAGTAATATGAAAAAAAGGTGTCTTGTTTTAACCGGTGGCGGAGATTGTCCCGGATTGAATGCGGTAATAAGAGCGATCGTAAAAAGAGCCGATAAAGAACCCGATTGGGAAATTATCGGGAGCATAGATGCTTATAATGGTATATTAAACGATCCGATGGAATATAAAATTCTGGATAATAAAGCAATTGCGGGAATTCATGTAAAAGGTGGAACAATTCTCGGAACAACCAACAAAGGGGGTCCATTTAATTGGCCTATCGAAACAGAACTGGGAGAATGGAAAACAGTTGATCGCTCTGATGAACTTTTGGAAAGATTCGATGAATTGAATGTCAAAGCTGTGATCAGTATTGGTGGTGATGGTTCTCAATCAATTTCTCAAAAACTCTATGAAAAAGGCTGTAATATTATTGGTATTCCCAAAACAATTGATAATGATCTATCCTCCACAGATTACACTTTCGGATTTCAAACTGCGGTGGAAATTGCAACCGAAGCATTAGATAAATTAGTCACAACAGCAGAAAGTCATCATCGAATAATGATTTTGGAAGTGATGGGACGAGATGCCGGCTGGATAGCTTTACATACGGCAATTGCCGGAGGAGCAGAAGTTTGTTTGATTCCGGAGATAGCTTATGATGTAGATAAAATTAAAAAAAGTATTGAGGAAAGAACAGATAAAAGAGGTGGTTTTGCAAATATTGTAATTGCCGAAGGTACTCATCCCCAAAAAGGAAAAATTGTTGCTCAAAGCACTACAGAAATCGGTTATGAAAATATTCGTTTGGGTGGAGTTGGATTTGAATTAGCAGAACAATTGAAGAAAACCGGTATGAAATCTGACATACGTACAACCATTTTAGGACATATCCAAAGAGGTGGGATTCCAATAGCTTATGATAGAATTCTCGCTACCCGGTTTGGAGTCAAAGCCCTTGAAATGGTCTTAGATGGTGACTTTGGTAAGATGGTTGCTTACAAACATCCTGATATTATTGGAGTGACGCTTCAGGAAGCAATCGCCAGCTATAATTATATTGACTTAGAATCAAATCTTATAAAAACTGCTCGTGGAATTGGGATTAGTTTCGGAGACTGATAAATAGAAAAGAATGATACCACAGAGCACACAGAGAGCACAGAGAAAAAAGAAAAGAAAAAATATTTACAGCAAAGACAGTAAGAACGGAAAGCATTTATAATTTATAATTGCTCTTCGTGTTCTCAGTGGTAAAAGTCTTTTTGTTCGTCTTGTTTGTTTTGTTCGTTGCTAAAAAATTATATTCCGGAGGTGGAATTGACACATAGAATAGCTATTTTAACAGCAGGAGGATTGGCTCCTTGTTTATCATCAGCAATTGGCAGATTGATAAAAAATTACAATGAATTATTACCGGAAGCTGAGATAATCGGATATTTGCACGGTTACAAAGGATTACTTCTTGGGGAAAGTCTAATTGTATCAGAAGAAGTTAGAAAAAATCATGAAATACTCTATGAATACGGTGGAAGTGTTTTTGGAAATAGCCGAGTGAAACTTTCGAACGTAAAAGATTGCTTGAAAAAAGATTATATTAATAAAGGTGAGAATCCACTAAAAGTAGCAGCTGAACAATTAAAGAAAGATAAAATCACAATTCTACATACAATCGGGGGAGATGATACGAATTCAACTGCTGCTGATCTCGTAGCTTTCTTAGCAGAAAACGATTATGATCTCACGGTGGTAGGTTTGCCAAAGACAGTAGATAATGATGTTTTTCCAATTTTTCAAACATTGGGAGCTATCACTGCTGCCGATCAAACAGCACTTTTCTTTGAGAATATAATTAATGAGAATACTACCAGTCCTCGTCAAATTCTTATTCATGAAGTAATGGGACGATCATGTGGTTGGCTTACGGCTGCTTCTGCTTACGAATATAGAAAAAGGCTCAATTCAAAACGGTTTTTACCGGAAATTTTATTAACGAAAGATCGTTGGGATATTGACGCTGTTTATATTCCTGAATGGCATTATGATTTTGATGATGAGATCGAAAGATTAAATAAGATAATGGATAAAAAAGATTGTGTTAATATTTTCCTCAGTGAAGGTGCTGGCGTGGAGCGAATTGTAGCAGAACTGGAAGCAAGCGGTGAAACGGTAAACCGAGATGCTTTTGGACATGTGAGATTAGATGAAATAAATCCCGGACAATGGTTTGGTGAAAAGTTTAGAAAAGAACTAAATGCTGAAAAAGTACTTGTCCAAAAAAGCGGTTATTTTGCCAGATCTTCCGCTCCTGTTTTCAAAGATCTGGAATTGATTTTTCAATCGGCTGATCATGCTGTGAAGTTTGCCCTGAATGGAAGCAGTGGAGTTGTTGGACTTGATGATGATTATGACAATGAGATGAGATGTATTGAATTTGAACGCATTCGAGGTGGAAAACCATTTGATACTAAACAGAAGTGGTTTATTGATATGCTTTCTGATATCGGTCAAAAAAACTATGATATTTATAAAGTATGAGGTAAGATGAATATTAAATTTAGAGATGTGAGTTTAGGAATTGTAGAAGCAAGAGCTATGGTGGAGATTTTTCCTAATATTTTTTTGAATGAGATCACTATTATTAATAAAAATGGAAAATTGTATGTTGAACTTCCCCAAAAAAGTTTCAAAGGGAAAGATGGAAGAATGCATTACATTGATTTGATAACTTTTAGTGATGAAGATAAAGAGAATTTATGGAAGTTAGAAGTTAAAGAAGAATACTATGAGTGGCGAAAAACAAATAAAAAAGTATTGATCTATGAATCATGAAAATAGTGAATAACTAATAGTGAATAGTGAACAATGAAGACTAAGAAGTTTAAAATGAATATTTATTGCTTATATTACTCATTACAAAGTTTTTCTTCGTAATGTTTTTTTAACATTCCAAAGACTAAGTTAGGACGAGAGCTTTAACTTAACGGCTTAGTGTCTTTGCGAGAGATTTTTTGGTTTCGATTAATCCGAGTTAATAAGTAGTAAATTGTTACAAAAAAATTATATTGATAATTTAAGCATAAAAAAATAAAAAAATAGGAGGAATTAATGATTACAAATTTAAAAGAAATACAATCTGATAATGCAAAAGGAATGAAAAGGTCTGTTATAAGGGAACTACTAAAATTAACAACCCAACCGGGTCTTATCTCATTTGCCGGTGGACTTCCTTCTCCTGCGACATTTCCCACAGATAAACTAAAACTCGTAGTTGATGAAGTTTTGGACACAGATTGCAAAGCTGCTTTACAGTATGGATCTACAGAGGGAGTTATTCGGCTTCGTGAATTGATACTGGAAAATTATTTAGAGCAAGGATTGGATATAAATATCCATAATATTTCTATCACAACAGCTTCTCAACAGGGTTTGGATTTACTGGCGAAAATATTTATTAATCCCGGAGATAATGTATTGGTTGGTTTGCCCTCTTATCTTGGTGGTTTAAGTGCGTTCAAATCTTATGGTGGTGTTCCCATCGGAATAGAATTTGATGAACATGGTATGCGTTCCGACATTCTTGAAGAAACTTTGGAGAAAATGAAGAAAGATGGAAAAATGCCAAAATTTATCTATGTGATTCCCGATTTTCAGAATCCAGCCGGAATTACAATGCCGGAATTTAGAAGAATAGAAATTCTTGAACTCGCCAAAAAGTATGATGTTTTGGTTGTAGAAGACAGCCCATATCGGGAAATCCGTTTTGAGGGTGAAGACCAAAAAATGCTTTATGCTTTGGATAATACAGGGCATGTCATTGTTTTGGGAACATTTTCTAAAATATTTGTTCCCGGTTTCAGAATTGGTTGGATTATTGCTGATGAAGCAATTGTTGATCTGTTTGTAAAAGCGAAACAAGCAGTGGATCTTTGTACTTCTCCATTTGTTCAAAAAATTGCAGCAAAGTACATTGATGCAGGATATTATGGAGAAAACCTTTTGAGAACCATTGCCCTCTATAAAGAGAAGAAAGAGATGATGATGAAAGCTTTTGAAGAATTTATGCCGGAAGGAGTAACATGGACAAATCCTGAAGGGGGATTGTTCCTTTTTGTAGTATTACCGGAAAATATGGATGCCGAAACACTATTTCCCAAAGCAATTGAAGCAAAAGTAGCTTATGTAATCGGAACTGCTTTTTATTGTAATGGAGAAGGAAAAAATACTATGAGAATTAATTTCTCTTATCCCTCAAAAGATCAAATTGTAGAAGGTGTAAAAAGGCTTGCTACTGTTATCCGTAATGAAATGAAATAATAATATTATTGAGAAGTCTTTGGGCTTCTCTTTTTTATATTCAGAAATTTTGAAACCGTTGAAACGGTTAATAATTAAAACCTTGGTATTAACCACAAACTTAAGTTTGTGGTTAATGAGATAAAGCTTTCTATTTAACCGTTTCAACGGTTTACTAAGTATTTGCTGAAAGCTATTTCTTGTTGATCAAGAGGAAAAATACCTGAAAACTTTTGTCCAAGTACTTAGATAAAACAATATGGAGTATGATGAAAAGACAATTTGTTATTTTTACAGTTCTGATATTTTCAATATGTAATATTTGTGCTCAAGATATGAGTTCTTCTAATATAAAAAATAAGTTATTTTTAAAAGAACTTGATGAAAATATTATAAGTACAATCAAAATTTTATCAGCATTTAATGAATCAGCAAATGCAATGGGAAATAGCGTTGAAGGTAGTGAAAATCTGAAAAAATTTCTAATGGATATGACTATGGAATGTAGTAAAATCCGTAAAAAAATAAGAAATACTGATGACCTTAACAATACTGAGTTAGAAGAAGAAATTGGCTGGATAATTAGAAATATTCGCTCTGATATAAATTATGAATACAATAAGATTGATGAAAAAACTGATAAAAATAATAGAATTGCCCTCAAGAATTTTCATAATGGATTAGAGCGTACTTTAAAAAAAATCCTTAAAAATATCGTCATTGAAGAAAAAAATATCTTAAAATCTCAAAAGATCACTCAGAAATATTTAGCGATGCAATCTCGCCATTTTCTATATTCATTAATGTTCGATTATGTTGCTATAGGGGAGAGGCTCTCTGCGGAAAATAGAGATTTACTTGTTTATATTGTTTCATTGATCCATCGAACTTTATCAGAAGCTGAACCACAAAAAAAGTAGTTAGACATAATTTTTGGAGAAAATTTTTAAAAAAATACTTATTGTTTATTTTATTAATTTCTATTTGTTTACCAATTTGGGATCAATAAACGTGAGAACTGTTAGAAGAAATAAATTCTAATTTATCATTGGAGGAATCTAATGAAAACTAATTATTCAGCTCATGATAAAGTATACAAACATCATAAAGAAGAGAAACTACCGGGATGGGATTCATCAGAAAAAGACTATATAGAATTCAAAGTACATCTGGAAAAAATTATTGCGCGTGGTTTAGCTCCAAGAGTTGGTAAGTTTCTTGAACTCGGCTGTGGGGCAGGGAATATAGCCATTTGGTTGGCAAAAAAAGGTTATGAAACATATGGTGTAGATATCGCTCCCACTGCCATTGCATGGGCACAAGAAAAAGCACAGAAGCAAAACGTCGTTGCCCACTTTTCTACAGGAAATGTTTTAGACTTGTCTACATATTCAAATGCATTTTTTGATTTTGTTCTGGATGGTCATTGCTTACATTGTATTATTGGAGAAGATCGTCAGAAGATGTTTTCAAGTGTGCGACGAGTACTGAAACAGGGTGGTTATTTCTTAATAAACACAATGTGCGGTCCGGTCAATCCAGAAAAGGTTAAGAATTTTGACCCCATTTCCGGATATACAATATTTAAAGGAATTGCTACTCGCTATTATGGTCTGCCTGATAGTATTCTGGCTGAAATCGAAAAAGCAGGATTTAGCATTATGCATTGGGAAGTGGAGCATGGTGATCCAAACGCTACTTTAACAGTTGAAGCAGTTAATCATGAATCATAAACTTTGCTTAGTCGTGAAACGTATAAAGCAATTCAAAACAAAATCAAATGTTGAAGAATCGGTAAACTAAAACTTAAAGGAAAAGATGAATTAGTTGAAACACTTGAAGTACTTTATTATTAATCCTTGAAAGGTGTTTTGTATTGAATCACCTTAGTTTGTTTGTAGATTTCAGAAAGATAATAAATGTTGTTTATCTTTTAAAATTCAGCAGAACCGATTTATAATTCTAATTTTTGGAGGACATTTTATGAAAAAATACTTATTATTTATACTGTTGATTACATTGTTTTTACCTGTTTTTGGGCAAGAAGTAAATGGTGAATTACTGCAAGAGGAACATTACAAAATCTTGAAAGTATGGGGTAACCATAATGAACGTGGATTTGCACAAGGATTTTTACTTGGAGAGAATATAAAAACTCTTGCTGAAGATTATTTTCTGGGTTATGTATTTCAAAATAATGCATATTACTATAATTATACCAGAGATTATTTCGAGCAAAATTTTGTGATTGATACCAACTATATATCTGAAGCTCAAGGAATAGTACAGGGAATGATCACTGCTGGAATCAATATCTATTCTACAACACTTCAAAGAGACTTAGATCATATTGACCTTTTGCTTTCCAGTAGTATTACAGATATTTCTGCTCTCGGAATGCTAAATCCACAACTAAGATTGGGATGTTCCAGCATTTCCAGTTGGGATGAAAGTACAGAAGATGATCCTGATCTTAATGGAAACATCATCATTACCAGAAATATGGATTGGACAGCTCATCAAGCTTTATTGGAAAATCATCTTTTATTGGTGCATTTTCCATCTGAAGATAATGAAATTCCTTGGCTCAGCTTCACTTTTCCGGGGTTTATGGGAGCACTTTCAGGAATAAATAATCAACACCTATCTGCATTTAAAAATGTTGGTAATGTGAATACACATCCGAATCAGGGACCATATCATCCGATTTTATTAACTGTTCGTAGTGGTATAGAATCAATTGATTATAACAATGATGGGGAAACTAATAATGATGATATTCTCGCAGCTATTGAAGATAAGGAACGACTTGCCAGCTCATTGATACATTGCGTTTCAGACGAGAATGCTCAGATAGTTGAATGTAATAATCAAAATGGTGTGATGGTAAGAAATTTAGATGATAATGATGAAGCTCCTCAAATCAATGGAAAGAATTTAGTCGTTACAAATCACTTCCGAAAGTTGTACTCTCCTGTTTATTGCTATCGCTATGAGGGTTTTGCCGATTCTCTTGTTGATAATTCGTTTATGACAATCAATAGAAGTTGGAAAATTGCAAGTGCTGCCGGTGGAATTGCCGGAAATATTCACAAAATCCAATACATCCCCTCTTTAGAATCAATTAAATGGGCAGTTGCAGAAATTGGCTCACCTGCTTATCTCTGCGATTCATATCAATTTTCATTAACTGATCTGTTTTTATATACCCAATCCGATCAGCATAACCTTAATGTTTCACATAATATACGAGCTTTCCCAAATCCTGTAAAAGATGTTCTGAATATCAAGTATTATTCTAAAGCAAATTCACAAACTACTTTGGAAATTTTTAATGTCAAAGGACAAAAGATAAAAGAATTACGAATTACGAATTACGAATTAGGAATTAATAATATTGCTTGGAATGTGTCTGCCGAGACTACTAATGGAATGTATTTCTATAAATTAACTTCCGGAAAAAATAGTTATGCAGGGAAGTTTTTATTGGTGAAGTAAACAAATAGTGATGAATAATGAATAATGAAAGATGAGATAAAAGAAGAAAAACAAGAGATTATTTTCCAAGATAGTGATATTGCAATTAACCTGAATATTAACAAGCTGGAAAAAGAGTTAGATGAATTTCATAAAAATCAGAAGTCGAAAGAGACTATCAAGATAATTCAGAAATTAGCTCCACTTTATGAACAAACCAATTGTCTGCAAAAAGCTGCTTTTTTATATATCCGTATTTCTGATACTTATGGGATTTTGCGAGATATGGAAAACTCTCTGATCTATACCGACAAAGCAGAAGAACTATTTTATCAGATAGATCATTCTTTAGGAAAAATATATTGTTTACGCTTAAAAGGATATTCACTTAGGTTATTATCAAGATATGATGAAGCATTGGAGAATTTGCTTACAGCCAATAACCTGTTTGAAGAAAACTATTCTAATAATAGAAATGATCAAATATTTATGCTAAACTACTCTCAATGTATGGAGATTACCGGCTTAGTTTACCAAGATATCAAACAAAATGAAAATGCTCGTTTTTTCATTAAGAAAGCTATGGAATTGTATGAAGAGATGAATCACCCGTTTGGAGTAGCAAAATCGTTGAATAATCTTGGAATCACTTATATTTATACTGAGCCGGAGAAAAGTATCGAATATTATAAGAAAGCTCAGAAAATTGCTGAAAATCAGAACTGGGCAAACCTTGATGTGAACTTTACCAATAATATCGGAGATGTGTACGAAGAGCAGAATGACCTTGTAAATGCCTTAAAATATTATAATCTTGCTTTGCAGAAAGCTTTAAAAATCAATAGTAATTCGATTCCGCTTATTTATAAACATATTGCTAATGTTTACATTAAAGAGAATAAACCGGAGTTAGCTGAAAAGAATCTGAAAATTGCTTTGGTTTCATTTGAAAAGAATTTTCGAAAGAATAAAATTGCGGATTGCTATAATATGATGAATCAAGTTTATAAGTTAAAAGAAAATTACAAAACCGCTCTGGAGTTTTACGAAAAATATGCAGAACTGAATAATGAAATTATTAATAAAAAGGTAGTTGATAAGCTTGCCAACCTTCAGGATCAATATAAAAAAACATCTGATGAGCTAAAGGAAACTAAGCAAAAGTACTCTTTAATCTCTGATGTTCTCAAAAGAAAGAATATGGATTTTATTGGCAAGAGTACTAAGATTAAGCAAGTTATTAAACAGGCAATGAGAGCTGCTTCCTATCCCAATACAAATATCTTGATAACCGGCGAAAGCGGGACGGGTAAAGAGATTATTGCTCACACAATCCATTATGCCAGCAAAAGAAAGGAAAACTTGTTTGTTCCGGTAAACTGTTGTTCGATTCCTGCTTCTTTGGTAGAAAGCGAGTTCTTCGGTTACAAAAAAGGAGCTTTTACCGGTGCGATCAAAGACAAAATAGGTTTCTTTGAAGAAGCACATAATGGTTCTCTTTTCTTGGATGAAATTGCCGATACTCCGCTCGCTTTACAAGCAAAACTTTTACGTGTCCTTGAAAACCGGAAGATTAAAAAGATAGGGTCGAATGAAGAACAAGATATAAATTTCAGAATAATTTCAGCTACCAATAAAGACCTCAAAGAGTTGATTCGGAATAGTGATTTTAGAGCTGATCTTCTCTTTAGATTGAACACCATAGAGATCAATATACCTCCCTTGCGGGAAAGAAAAGCGGATATTGAACCTCTTTTAAGGTTTTTTGTGAACAAACTTTCTCTCCAAATGAATAAAAAAGCTCCTAAGATAGACGATTTATTAATTGATAAGTTGGTAGAATACGATTTTCCCGGTAATATTAGAGAGCTGAAAAATATGGTTGAAAGAGGATTGATCATTTGTGATGATGATATTTTGTCCGAAAAGGATTTTGAACTTACCTGTCAAAACCTTATTTGTGAAAAGCCTTGTGCTGAACTAATGTTTACTACCCTTGATGAGATGGAAGATTTTATGATTTTGAAAACGCTCAAGCAAACCGGAGATAATCAAACCAAAACTGCAAAGATTCTGGGTTTGTCATATTCTACTCTATTGAGGAAATTGAAGAAGCTTAAAAGATAATATTATATAGAAACCCTTCTAACTCCCTTCATCTTCAACTTTTCAAACTCACCCTCTTTCCCTCTCTTTATCTAAAGCGAGGGATGACTTCACTCTTTGTTCTCCCTGCTTTTCTTATGTTCCTTCTCTTAGATTTAAGAGAAGGACAGCAGGATGAGTTCTATTTTCTTGTCTTTATTTTCTTCTTCATTCGTAATTCATAATTCGTAATTCGTAATTACTCTCTCTCTGTCATTTTGACACACCTCTATCATTATGCTATAGCATTTTGACACAATAGGTTTCGTTTTTATTCAATCATATTTTGTCCTATAAAAAATATTCCAGTTCATAATAGAGTATCATATAATGAATTAACTATCACTATTATTTCCACAAAATCCAATTGGCATATATTGTGCATATATGTAGAATTAAATCATAGGGAGAAATTATCATTATGAATAGTATTATAAAAATTGATAAGCATCTGATAATGTTGGATAGAATATCCGAAATTGGCAAGATAATGGAAATTGACCTGCATCATCAAAGAATATCCTGTTTCACTATCAGTTTCAAAGATGATACAATGATTAACATCTATCGAGATTGTGATGCTAACAATAATCTAAATAATATAGAGATTCAAAATATCCATAAGAGCTTGACAAGCCAAATAAAAAAACAAGTTCGTCAATAAAGACGGACAAAACGGAGGAAAGAGATGAAAAAGACAATGTTATTAGGAATTATTTTAACACTTTTTGCAGGAGTGTTACAAGCCCAAACTGCTGTTCCACCTGCAAGTGGAATCGGCTCAATCGGAAATCCATATCAGATTGCTACTTTGGATAACCTGTATTGGATTACACAGAATGAAACTGAATGGAACAAGCATTATATCCAAACTGCTGATATTGATGCTGCAAGCACTTCCGAATGGGGCAATTTTACCACCATTGGAAATACTGTAACAACTAAATTTACCGGCTCTTATGATGGACAGGGTTATATTATAGATGCTTTGTATATTCGTACATTAGGCAATCATTTTCCAAATCTGTTTGGAGCTACTAATGGTGCCGAACTTTCTAATATTGGCTTAACTAATATTGATGCTTGGGGATTAGATGGTGCCGCTGGTCTAGCCGGATGGGTTTATCTTTCTACAATAGACAATTGTTATGTTACCGGTTCTGTGCAGGGGAGTAGTGAAGTCGGTGGTCTGGTAGGAGAATGTAGCAATTCTGATATCAGCAATAGTTATGCAGATGTAAGTGTAGGTGGATCTTATAGGGTCGGTGGTCTCGTTGGACTGAGTACTCATGATTCTAATATCACCAATAGCTATGCCACCGGCTCTGTGAACAGTAACCAGTCTTCGGGAGGAGGTCTGGTGGGAGGCAATGAATCATCAACTATCAATTATTGTTATGCTACCGGTGCTGTAACAGGGCCACATAGGATAGGAGGTTTGGTAGGATTGAATGGAGTATTTTTCAACAATGTTTCCGGACCTTATTCTACAATCAGTAATTGTTATGCTACCGGTTCTGTTCAAGGAAATGATCAAACCGGTGGTTTGGTAGGTCACAATTTTATTCACTGTACAATAAGTAAAAGCTATTCTATCGGTCAGGTGAGTGGATCCCAAAATCGGGGTGGTTTGGTTGGAACGGATTTTAACGGGTATGTCACCAACTGCTTTTGGGATGTGGAAACTTCTACGATAACTACCGGAATTGGTGCTTCCTCCAATTCCGGCACCGGTAAAACTACTGCTGAGATGAAGAATGTGGCTACTTTCACAGATCGCAGTACTGAGGGTTTATCCACTGCTTGGGATTTTGTCGGAAACCCTTATGATGATCATATTTTTGGAAATACTTGGAATATTTATACTACTTATAATAGTGGATATCCCTTTTTAAGCTACCAATTTACTCCTCCTCTTGCTGCGGAATTCTCAGCAGATCAAATTTCAATTGAGGTAGGAACACCAATCCAATTCACAGATCTATCCAATGGAAGTCCCACCAGTTGGGAATGGGATTTTGAGAATGATGGAACCATAGACAGTTATGAACAATTTCCGGTTTGGCTGTATAGCGATGCTGGAATATACACCGTAAATTTAACGGTTCACAATGCAGTCACCCGAGAAACATCTACCGAAGTGAAAGTAGATTATATAATGGTTTTAGATCTCTTAACAGAAGATCCACCCACTATCGGAGATGGAACATCTGGAAATCCGTATGAGATTGCAACTTTGAATAACCTCTATTGGCTCTCTCAAAATTCCACTGAGTGGGACAAGCATTATATCCAAATCAATGATATTGATGCTTCAAGCACAGCTCAATGGTTAGGTGGAGAAGGTTTTCTACCTATTGGCGATACTACAACCAAGTTCACTGGCACATACGATGGACAGAACTATATAATAGATGGTATGTTCATTGATAGATATTATTATTGTGGTCTGTTTGGATATACTGATGGGGCAGAAATTCATAATATCGGTATAACGAATGTGAATTATCCCTGCTATGATCATATCGGTGCTCTAATAGGCTTTAATCAATCTTCCATCATTAACAATTGTTATTCCACCGGATCCATTAATGGACGTGATTATATTGGTGGTCTAATAGGACAAAACATTGATTCAACCATCAACAATTGCTATTCAACCTGCTTGATAGATGGAGCTCGTACTATTGGCGGTCTGGTAGGTAATAATGATTCATTTTCAAATATCAATAATTGTTATTCTGCCGGCTCTGTGATAGGAACAAACTATAGTAATGGTGGTTTAGTGGGATATAGTGGCAATAGTTCTATCATCAGTAATAGTTATTCTACCTGTAGTGTAGATGGGTATCGTAATGTTGGTGGTCTGGTAGGTTCTCTTTATGTTTCCTCCAGTATCAACAATTGTTATTCATCCGGCTCTGTAATTGCTTCTAGCACCTATTTCGGTGGTTTAGTGGGTCGTAAATCTTCTTCCACTATCAGTAACTCATTTTGGGATGTAGAAACATCCGGACAGCCTTCAAGTGCCGGAGGAACGGGTAAAACCACAGAGGATATGATGAATCTATCTACTTTTACAGATCAGACCACAGCAGGTTTAACCACAGCTTGGGATTTTGTAGGAAACTATATTGATGATGCCGGTATTGAAGATATTTGGAATATTGGTAAATCAAATAATGGTGGTTATCCCTATATGAATTGGCAATCATTTGAATCCACCGGATATATTTATATTTCAGAAGTATGTGATAATAAAGCAGCGAAAGCTACAGAGAGCACCGGATTCATAGAATTGTGGAATAATACAGGTGCTCTGGTGAATTTGAATGATTATTCGATAATGCAAGGTACAAATGATGAAAGAGGTTTTAGCGCTGGTGTTTATAGTTATTCAATTCCTGCCGGCTATGTAATTCCTGATAGTTGCTTCTTTGTAATAGGAAATGGGGCAGACCTTGCCACATTTAATACTGCTTGGAGTATGACATTGGATGCTACCAATTATAATGCCGGAAGCAGTAGTTTAGATTTAACGAATGGTTTTGCCTATGCTCTGGATGATGGACAAAGAAACATCATTGATGAAACACCGGGAGTAGGAACAGGTTCACGGGCGAAGCAGGAAAGTGGAGATGTTTGGATAATAGAATCTTCTGATAATGGTACTCCAGGCGAATTTGGTACTGATGATAACCCTCTACCTATCGTACTTTCTTCTTTCACTGCTATTCAGACAGAAGTGAATTTTGCTCAGATCAATTGGACAACTCAATCTGAAACTAATCTTAATGGTTATAATATCTATCGAAGTAATGAAAACGATGTAAATAGCTCTTTTAAACTTAATTCAACAATTCTTTCAGCCGAAAACAGTCCCACCGGAAGTAATTATTCATATACCGATGAGTATGTAGAATTTGAACATATCTACTTCTATTGGTTAGAAAGTGTAGATATTAGTGGCAATACCGAGTTTTTCGGTCCAATTTCCCTCACTCTCGAAAACTTAGAAGAGGATATTCCCGAACTGCCGGGAGCAACTGTATTACAAGCGAATTATCCCAATCCTTTCAATCCCAAAACTACGATTAACTTCTCTGTCAAAAAAGATGAAACTGCTGAATTGATGATCTATAATGTAAAAGGACAAATTGTGAAAAGTTATCCTACATTTGTAAATGGAGAACATACCATAGAATGGCTTGGAAAAGATAATAACGGATGCAAGATAAGTTCAGGTGTATTTTTCTATAGATTGAAATCTGTTTCTTCAAATCAAATTCGTAAAATGTTGCTTTTGAAGTAGAATAATACACTATCCCTAACCCTTCCCCTTCGCAAGGGGAAGGGACTTAGAGGGAGTTAATTAAATATATCCCATCTTTAAGGAAAATTTCGGAAATTTTTCAAATGGTCTAACCAATATTTTTTTCTATGTTTTTCCACAAGTTCTTTTACTCTTCGAAAGCCATCTCCATAAATTTTATCCGTATTTGTCTCAAGGTTCATAATCAAAAAATCTATCATTTTACTCTTTTCTTTATTAGATTTATAATAATGCTTATTCTTATATTTTTTTAGAACTAAATAAGCTGCATAATTGCAACTTCCTTCCGAGAATGCAAGATCATTATCCAGAGGAGAATTTTGATATTGCCAAACATGCATAAGTTCGTGGGCAATAACTTCTATGAATTTTAATTCTGGCATTCCAATGACAATATAGATTGTAAAATTTTCTAGAGAAATGTCCCCTTTTTGATTTTCAAAAGCTGTGTATTTTGTCAATCCTTTGTGATGGGAATTTATTTTCATATCTATCGCTTTTTGGGAGAGTTGTGCATTATCAACTAATTGTAATTCAATATTTTCCGGATCAATTTTTATTCCAAGCCAAATTAGTTCATTTAATACTTCTTTCATCAAAATATTAGCTTTTGATTCTCTTTGGACAGAACTTTTGTAGCATAAATTACAAATATGTGTTCCATCTTGATAAGTTCTTCCACCTTTTGTAACTTTATCACAGATCATTCTGGCACAATACTCACAAAAATCGTGATCTTCTTTATGAAATTCATGATATTTGTTTTGCCAGAAATCAAAGATGTATCTTCCTTTTATCTCTTTTCCACACAATGAACAATAAGTTGCAAAATACTTTTTATAGCATTTCTCACAATAATTTTTTCCTTGAATCTCATAGTAACTTTCATTATTTATCCTTTTTCCGCATTTAGCACAATTGATTTGAGAATATAGGTTTGTTATTAAAAAGATGGTGTAAAATACAAACATTATCATCATTCTTTTTTTCATATTTAATATTTTCCTTAATAAATACAAATTGAAATATCAATATCTAATTCATGAATATAATAACCAAGCATCATTGACTCAAGAATAAATTTTTGCTAATTAGTGGTTTCAAAATTCCCTTCATTTATTTAGAAAGAAACGCATTAGATTTTTTCTTTTTGCTTTGACTAATGCTTCAATGATAAATTTCCTATTTTCAGGTATAAACCATTGAATAAGAGCCTTTTGCAATTTCAATTCTCTACCTTTTGAAATGTGAATTTTATTTCCCTGATCATCTAATCCTGTAAAATACATCATTGTGCTTTTGGTCATAGGAGTTGGAGTAAATTCCTGAATTTGTTTTAATCTGACATTACTTTTTTTCAAGTAAATTGCTAATTCTATCGTATCTTGCAAGGTTGCCCCCGGATGCCCAACTATGATATATGGAACAATTGCTTGTGATTTATTCACCTGTTTACTGAAATTCCTGAATTTATTATAAAACTCCAAGTATTGATCAAATTTTGGTTTATACATATACTTCAATACTCGTTCACTTTTGTGTTCGGGAGCAAGTTTTAATAATCCACCTGTAAAATTCTTACTTATTAATTTAATATAATCTTCATCTTTTAGAGCAAGATCAAACCTTATACCGGAAGCTACAAAAATATTTTTTAATTCATCATCTTTTTTGATTGTTCTTAATAGTTTTTTAAGATAAGAGTGAGAATGATCAAGATTCTCACAGATTTTCGGGTAAATACAGGAATTTCTTTTACAAGTTCTGCTGATACCAATTTTACAGGTCATTTGATACATATTTGAACTTGGTCCACCAATATCTGAGATAGAACCATGAAAATAATCTTTTCTTTTTATTGTTTCAATTTCTGAAATTATTGATTTTATTGAGCGCGATTGAATTGTTTTTCCTTGATGGTAGCCAATAGAACAGAAATTACATCCTCCAAAACATCCTCTATGAGAAGTTATGGAAAGTTTGATCTGCTCAAATGCTTTAATTGTGGATTTTTTATATTTGGGATGTGGTTTTCTTGAGTAAGGAAGAGAATAAAGATTATCTAATTCTTTTTGCTCCAATGGCATTGCTGGTGGATTATGTTTTAAATAGAAACCACTAAATTTTTGCATAATTGTTTTGGTTCTGTAAAAATTTTCAAACTCTTGCGACATTTGCCAAAACTTTTTTTTGTTAAATAATTTATCATATTCAGGAAGAAATATAATTCTATCATTTTGTGAGATATACCTAATTTTTACAACAGTACCTTTGATTTCGGTAATTTCTGAGAGATTTTTTGTTTCCAATAGTTGAGCTATTTGTAAAATTTGTTTTTCACCCATTCCATAAACTAAAATATCAGCTTGTGAATCAAATAGAATCGAATTGCGTATTTTATCGCTCCAAAAATCGTAATGAGGAATTCTCCGTAAGCTTGCTTCCGTTCCACCAAGAATTATTGGAACACCCTTAAATAATCTTTTAACAATCTGACTATACTTAATCACTGCTCTATCTGGTCGTAATCCAATTTTTCCATCGGGAGAATAAGCATCTTGTGAACGAATTTTCTTTTGCGCAGTATAATGATTGATCATTGAATCCATATTTCCGGAAGAGATACCAAAAAATAGTTTTGGTCTTCCAAGTTCTACGAAATCGTTGTCATTATTTATATCCGGTTGAGAAATTATGCCAACTGTGTATCCATGTGATTCTAAAAAACGAGCTATAATTACAGGACCAAAACTTGGATGATCAACATAAGCATCACCAGTAATAATTATAATATCTAATTGTTGAATTTTTCTTTTTTGAAGATCTTTTTTATTTATTGGCAGGAAATTGGAATGGTTCATGATAAAAAAAAGCGACTTATAAAGCCGCTTTTTAAGTTCAACCTGAGTTGAGTGATTCTTTAATTCATAATCTACTAAAAAATATTAGCAGGCTATTTATTTTTTGAATTTCTCAAATTTGATTTAATTTTACACATTTAATCTTACAACATTGATAGCTTGAACACCTTTGTCGGTATCAATAGTATCAAATTGTACGTCTTCATCATCTTCTAATGTTTTTAAATTATTATCTGATGTTGTAACAATAGATCTCCAATGTACAAAAAATTCGCTACCTTCTTCAGAGATTATAAAACCATAACCCTTAGTAGTATTAAACCATTTAACTCTACCTTTCATAAAATTTCCTCCCAAAAAATATATATAACTGTGCTAAATTATTTTGAACGAAATAGATGGCAAGTAATTTCTAAAATTAAAGGAATAATTGACAATATTATCCAATAAAAATCTTTTGAATAATCGGGAAGTAGCGCAGTTCGGTAGCGCGTTCGGTTCGGGACCGAGAGGTCGCAGGTTCAAATCCTGTCTTCCCGACCATTATTTTACCTAATCCTATATTTAAAAACTAAAAACTGATTTCCAAATTCAAAGAATTCAAGCCTACTTGAATATTAATTTGTTTTTTATGATGATACTCACAAATAAAGTAACTAATAGCACTTCCCATAACTGCCCCGATAATAACATCACTCGGAAAATGGTTTGCAGAAGCAACTCTTAAACTAGCAGTAGCTGTCGCACTTCCATATAATACCAAAGCTGCTGGAATGTTTCTACCATTTTTCTTTACTAAATAATAATAGGCATAAGTGGCAGCCGAAAAAGCTGCTGAACTATGCAAAGAATAAAATGAATGCTGACTATTATGTTCCTGTTTTTTTGATATAGAAATATTTTCATCATAAACGAAAGGTCTTTTTCGCTTAGAGAAACTCTTTGTCCATTTGCCAATTATATTTTGGGTTACCATTACTTCTGTTAAAACTACCAAGTTGTTAAGAATTTCTTCTTTCTCAAAAGAAAAATAGAGGGCAGAGGCAAAAGTGAAATAAATTGTGTAATCACTAAGATCTTTTAACTTTGGTGAATAAGGTTGAAAGGCAATTCTATCGAATTTAAGTACATTGTTTTTAGAAATTTTATTGATATCATTTTCAGATAACGGGAAAATATTATGACTATCGTAATGATTATTTAGAAATTCAAGAGATGTAATACCGGCAATATATGCCAATGATCCCAATTTATTAACCTGAAAGACACTTGAAGAAAGTTGAAATGAAATCAAAATTAATATTGTAATTAGTAACACTTTTTTCATAGAAATACCTATAATTGTTTTTAATCTCTTGAACGAAAATTATTATTTGTAACTAATATTATCGTTCCCAAGAAAAACTTGGGAACGATATTCTTAAATTATTAGCCTAAAGTAGCAACCATTACAGCTTTGATCGTGTGCATTCTGTTTTCTGCTTCATCAAAAACAACAGATTGCTCACTTTCAAATACTTCATCAGAAGCTTCCATTTCAGAAATACAGAATTTTTCAAATATTTCCTGCCCTACTTTAGTCTTAGTATTGTGAAAAGATGGCAAGCAATGCATAAATATTGTCTCTTTTTTACCTGTTTTTTCCAATAGATTGCTATTTAACTGATATGCTTTTAGCAGATTAATTCTTTGTTCCCACACTTCAGCTTTTTCACCCATAGAAACCCAGACATCTGTATAAAGCACATCTGCATCTTTTACACCTTCATCAATATTATCTGTGATAGTCACTTTCGCACCAGTTTCTTCAGCAATTTCTCTGCATATATTTACTAATTCTTCATCCGGTTGAACTTCTTTTGGAGAAACGATCCGAACATCCATTCCAGTTTTAGCTCCACCAACCAAAATTGAATTCGCAACATTATTATGACCATCTCCAAGATAGACAAAGGTCATTTTGTTCAAAGGTTTTTTGAGATGCTCTTTTGCTGTTAAGAAGTCTGCTAATATCTGGGTTGGATGAAATTCTGTAGTAAGCCCATTCCACACAGGAACTCCAGCAAATTCACCTAATTCTTCCACAATATCTTGCCCAAAACCTCGATATTCGATTCCATCATACATTCTTCCCAATACTCTTGCTGTATCCTTCATAGTTTCCTTGTATCCAATCTGACTTCCTGTAGGTCCAAGGTAGGTTACATGAGCTCCTTGATCTAAAGCTGCCACTTCAAAAGCACAACGAGTTCGCGTGGAAGCTTTTTCAAAGATCAAAGCAATATTTTTTCCTTTGAGTTTTTGTTGCTCAGTACCTGAATATTTAGCTTTTTTTAGGTCTTCCGATAGGTCAATTAGAAAGTTGATCTCTTTGGGTGTGAAATCCAACAGGGTCAAAAAATTTCTGTTTCTTAAATTAAAAGCCATAGTAAACTCCTTGAAATAATTTTTTTTGCAAAGAAATTTGGTCTTCATTTTCGAGCAAGTATTTTTTGGAGAATCATAAAATTCAAACCTATTGTAAACAAAATTTTAATTTACAATTTTAAGACCAAAATTAGATTGCTCATAAAATATTAAGGAAATAAAAATGATTTCTGATAATTTCAGCAAAATTTTCGATAAAGAATTACAATTATTGAACCCTAACCAAAATAGAGATGTCAAATTCTGGCAAGAGATGGCAAATATCTATTGCAAAAATGAGTTATTAGAAATTGCTTGTGGAAGTGGTAGATTATCATTACCTTTGATTGAATCTGAATTTAAATTAACCGGATTCGATAATTCAATAAATATGCTAAATGTTTTTAAACAAAATGCAGAATCAAAAAATATTCAAAGAGAAAAATATTCTTTGTTACAAGCTGATATGGGAGATTTCAAAATAAATAAAAAATTTGATTTTGCTTTTATTGGATATTTTGCTTTCCAGATACTTCTAAATCTTGAAGATCAGATTCAATGCATAGAGAATATTTATGATCATTTATTAGATAAAGGAGTGTTAGGGATAGATATATATCCAGCTGTTTGCGAAGGAGGTGATGTAAAAGAGAAAGAATTTATATATTCTGCAGACAATTTTATAAAGAACTCTACTGTTGAGATGTTTACTTCTTATACAATTGACAGATTAAATCTAATAAAACATTGGACTGATGATTACAAAATAATTTCAAAAAGAGGTAGAATTGAATATTTCTCAAATAAAATTTCACTAAAAGAGTGTTCATTAGATTATATGAAATTACTTCTAGAAAAAACCGGATTTGAAATATTGCATATTTACGGTGGATTTGATAAAAGTGAAGTTAGAGAAAACTCAGAAAACATAATTTATATTTGTCAGAAAAGATAAATGGTCTGGCAGAGCCGGAAAGAAAGATAAAAGAATTACAATGAATAATTATCAAAAATAACAAAAGCATTGAAAGAATTTCTTGCGAAAGAAGCCATACATTGTATAAATCCCATGTTTACCAGTTTAGACATTCCTAATTCCATAATTTACTGTTATGAAAAGA
>JAIORE010000015.1 GCA_021108315.1 Candidatus Cloacimonadota bacterium | reverse complement strand
AGATAGGTACGGCATTTAGAACTTATCCAGATACATCAAATTAATGACACACCCATCGAAAATATGAATATTAGAATGATTCAAAAATATTGATTCAGGAAATGCTGACCTTTCATGATTTCTGGGAATTAGCAGTATTGGAATACCATTTTAAGCGAAATTTAAAAGAGATGAATAAACTTTTGAAACAATCAGTGGTGGAATTTTATTTCTAAAAAATAGGTTTCCTCCATGAATAACCAAGTCAATCTTTTCAGAAACTGCATAATTCAAAACAATTTCAAAATTCCTAAAAAAATCAAATCCCCCTTCTTTTTCTTTCAACTCTAGGAGGGATTGGGTAACCAAATCCGAGATGTGTATCACTAAAGAAGAGAATTTTTATCATTTATTGAATGGAAGGCTAATTGTCCACAAGCAGCATTAATATCATTACCTCGACTTTTTCTTATTGTTACAGCAGAATTTATTCTTTTCAATTTCTCGCTAAAATCTGTTATTTCCATCTTAGAAGGAGATTCATAGGATAGATAGTTCAGAGAATTCCAAGGGATCAAATTTATTTTACAAGAAAGATCACCAACAAATTTTATCAGAGCTTTGATATCATCTTTTCCCATATTGAAGTTTCTGATCATAACATATTCAAAAGTAACAGGAAAATGCGTTCGATGAGAATAATTCTGAAGAGTTTTTTTTAATTCAGGAATACTATATTTGTTTGTAATAGGCATTAGAGTTTTTCTTTTTTCAGGTATTGCAGAATTTAATGAAATTGCTAATTTTACTCTAATTCCTTCTCTTGATAATTTTTCAATTCCGGGAATTACGCCAGAAGTAGAAAGAGTAATGCGTCTTGGACTTATTTTGAACATCTCTTTATTTTGTAACATTTTCACTGCCGAAATAACATTATCATAATTATCAAAAGGTTCACCCATTCCCATAAATACAATATTTGTAAGTCTTTTATCTCCTAATTCCAGTTGGGCAAGGTAAACTTGACCCACTATCTCAGCAATTGTTAAATTTCGGATCAATCCCATTTGAGCAGTTGCACAAAATGAACATTTTCTAGCACAACCAACTTGAGAAGAAATGCATAAAGTATTTTTATTCAAATGTGGAATTAGAACCATTTCAATATTTGTTTTATCAGATAATTCTAAAAGAAATTTTTGTGATCCATCTACAGAATTATTTATTGTTACAATTTTCGGTAAACCGATAGTAAAAGTTTCTTCCAAATAATTTCTCAAGTTTTTTGAGAGTGAACTCATCTGAGAAAAGTTAGTTATTTTCTTTTGAAAAATCCATTGATAAATTTGTTTTATTCTATATGATTTTTCTCCAATATTATTTAAGATATTCTCTACTTTAGAATATTCTAATTCAAATATATTTTGCATTATTTTTTTCTTTTTTGAGGTTGATTATAGTTATTACTTTTTTTTTTAGCTACTTTGTTTTTTTTCATTTTTTCATAATCTTTTATAGTAATGATAATATTTTCATCTTTAGCTGTTAGATTTATTTGATCTTTAAAAAAATCAATTTGTTTTACCCGCATCTCTTTATTATTATAAAAAATTTTTTCATTAACTTTGGGAAATTGAGCAGCTTTTTCTATGTAAAAATCTTTTTCATAATGCAAACAACACAGTAATCTACCACAAGGACCTGATATTTTTGACATGTTACTCAATAGGTTCTGATCTTTTGCCATTTTAATGGTTACTTGATGAAGTTTTTTCAAATATAATACACAGCAATATTCTTTTCCACAAATACCAAGTCCACCATATCGGCGAGCATCTTCTCTACCTGATGTTTGATGCAGTTCTATTCGGGTTTTGAATTCAGAAGCTAATTCTCTTACAAAATCTCTAAAATCAACTCTTCCTTCTGCTGAAAAGAAAAAAATCATTTTGTTACCATCGAATTGGTAAACAACTTCAACTAATTTCATATTAAGAGTTTGTTTTTCAAGAAGATTATTGAATTTTTTTTCTGCTTCAACTTCTTTTTGTTTAACTATTTCCAGTTTTTCAAGATCTTCTTCGTTGGCAATACGCAGAATATTACTTATTGTAGTTTTTTTATCAAGATCTTCATGAGGAATCGAGATATTTACTACTCTGGCAATATCTTCTCCACGATCCACTCTACAGATTACTAAATTATCTGGTTCTAAATCTAATTTATTTACATTCTTAAAATATCCGATTCGCTCAGATCGAAAAATCACTTCAACTAAATTTTCCATTTATCCTCGTTTATTAATTATATTTTTTTTACCGCTAAGTTTGCTAAGACGCAAAGTTAGAAGACACTTTACTTTCCATATAAGAGAACTCCATTTTTATTAATTTCTGTTATAAAAGCAGAATAAACATTTTTCCACTTTTCAATCTCTTCTTTTGTATATATAAGAATATCCTTTGAAAAATGGTATTTTCTTAATTTGAAAAGTAAAGATAATCCTCTTTTTCTTCTTGGTAAATTTTTTTCTATATCTGATACTATTAATAAATCCAAATCACTTTCTGACGTTGCGTTTCCCATTGCATATGAACCAAAAAGAATAATTTTTTTAGGATTATAATCTTTTGCTATTAAGTCTGCTATTTCTTTTATTATTTTTTTTGAAATCATTTTATTTTCCTTATTTTTTCAAAGTGAAACGGAAATCATTAATAGTTTTATCCTTTGAAAATTCTTCTATAAAGTTCTTTCTCATCTTCACTCATTAATAATTGTCTTCTATATTTCACAATTTCTGCAGCCTTAATAAATTTTTCAATATCATAATTTTCAATTTCCCAACTAAATGATTCAATAAAATCACTTTTCAGATCACTTCCCAATAAATTACATCCTACGCCAATCACAGTTCCTGTATTTATCATAGTATTTATTCCGGTTTTGGAATGATCACCAATTATGCAACCCATAAATTTAGAATTTGTATCAACTTTTTTTTCATCAGGATATGAATAACATTCCACATTTTTGTAGCTGTTTTTATAATCACTATTATTTGTATCTGCTCCGAGGTTTACCCATTCTCCGAGATAGCTGTGTCCCAGAAAACCATCGTGCTGTTTATTGGAAAATGCCTGAATTATGATCCCTTTTACTTCTCCTCCGATTTTACAAACAGGTCCTATTGATGTTCCTTCGTAAATCTTTGCCAGTGCCTTGATCACTGTTTTTTTCCCGATATAAACTGGTCCGATTATTACTGAATTTGGTAATATTTTAGCACCTTCATCAATTATAATTGCTCCTTCGGAAGCATCCAAAACTACTCCTGGTTTTATCTCAACATTTTCACCGATCCAAATGTTGTAGGGATTTAATATTGTAACTCCGGTTTCCATCTCAAATTTATTATTTTTATCATAGAAATAATTTTCAAAGTCTTGTTGAATATAGATAGAATTTTCTTTGATCAAATTCCACAAATAATTCCAAAACGGATTTTCAGTTAATTCGATTTTATCAAACTTTATCTCGCTAAAATGCAGGATTTCGCTTGAGAGATATGTTTCTTCTAAATCAATTTTTATTGCTACTATTTCATTTTGATAAACTAATGCTTGATTTTTGGAAATAGCATCAATCTTCTTAATAATTTCTTCATCAATTTTCAACCTACTATTGATAAAGAGAGTTTCCTCTTTGCTAAATTCGTTTACATTCCATTTCGAATGTCTTTCTTTGTAGATATTTTCCAGTTCTTTAGAAATCAAAATATTTACTTTTTCAGTTTCAAAAAAGCTCAATATTCTCTGTCTTAATTTTAAAATTCCTACCCGTAAATCTCCAGTGGAACGAATTAGTGTAATCGGGAAGAAATTGCTTCTTTTATTATCATCAAAAACTATTATTTGCATTTATAAACCTCTTATATTTGCTTTTTTCTGGGCTATCCGTAGTTATTTTTTTTATTGGATAGTATTTTATTCTGGGTTTTTAAAATTAAACCTGTTGTAACTATCTTATAAATAAATACTTAAAGGGTTACAAAAAAATCAAAATTAGCATAAATTAATTACTTGATTTCTAAAGATTTTCCGACAAAGTCGTTTTCTTTTCTTTTTGTTTAGTAAGCTTTCCGAATCTTATCAGAAAGAATTTTTCGGGTTTACTATTTTCTATTTTTTTTGTTCTCGGATAGTATTTTACTCTGTGTTTTTCAAGTTTAGAGTCCTGTAAGTATCTAAAATATAGATATGTTGAGGGGGGACAAAAAAAAATGGAAAATTAGCATAAATTATCACCTTAATGTCTTAGTGCTTTCCGACAAAGTCGGTTTTTTTATTCTTATTCCTAAGCTTTTGCTTGGGAATACGCTAACTCAAGAAGCTTCTGCTTCATCTTGAATTTGCTAAGCGGGGGCTTAGCATTTCATTTCATTCCCAAGCAGGGGCTTGGGAACGTGAAGAAAAATCAAAACACTCTTATTCATATTTCAATTCCTTCTTTTTTAACATTTTTGTAAAATGAAGTTATCTGTAGATTTTCCCATTCATTTTTACTATGAATGATTGAACTTAGTATTTCATCAGATTCTAACTCTATGTCATATAATTTATATTAAATATTTAATTTTTGTTGTTCACTGATTGCCTGATTAATTATTATTAAAAAATCCCAATCGGAATATTTCTGATAATCTCCCCGAGCACGAGAACCATAAAGAATAATTTTTGCATCAGGATAATCTTTACATATATTTGTTTTAATTTTTTGAAGTATATTATTTCTATTCATAGAATTTTCCTCATCTCAAAGCAAAAAGTTTGCATTTATAAACCTCTTATATTTGCTTTTCTCTGTGCTCTCTGCCTGCCCCGTAGGGAAGAATAACTATATTGGGGTGTCCTATGTGGTCAATCTTTTAATCTTATTTTTTCCATTTAAAAAAACCAAGTTGCCCAAGAACTGCAACAATTATCATATAAATCGGTTGAAATAGAAACCAAGCAAAATAAAAAGATTTTCTTTTTTTATCAATCCTAAATACATCAAATCCCAAATTAATAAAAATCAATTCTAAAACAATTCTAATCAAAATTAATATAATCGAAATCTCAATTTTAACGAAAATATAATAAATAGGGAAGAAGACAACAAATAAAACCGAAAGTAAATATAACATAAATTCCGGATTTAAAAAAAATTGCCATTTTGTATTGGAAGCCCAACGAATTCTCTGATTTAAGAATTGAGTATAGCTGGCAACTGGTTTTGTGCTCGCAAAACTTTTTTCAAGAAAGGAAAAATTAATTTTAAATCCTGCTTTCCGAAACAATTGCATCAAATTTAGGTCATCACCTGATATTAAATGCTTAATTTTCTCAAATCCACCCACTTCATCAAATGATTTTCTCCGATAAGCAAGATTTTGCCCGGTACATGAGTATATTTTTCCAGATGAAATCGAACCAGCTGCTGCAAAAAGCATTACCAAAAAATCAAAATGTTCAAACTTTTGAATAAATTTTGCAGATTTCCAATTATTAATTCTGGTTTGAGAAAATCCTACAATCATATCCGTGTTTTCATCAAAATTGGAAACCATCGCTTCTATCCAATATGAACCTACAATACAATCGGCATCCGTGGTTAAAATTATTTCATTTGAACTTGCCTGAATTGCTTGTGAAAGTGCATTTTTTTTAGGTGAAACAACCTTATCTCGATCTTTTACATCCACAAGAATTATATTTTTATGCTTTTTAGTAAAATCTGAGATAATTGAACCAGTTCTGTCTGTTGATCCATCATTTGCTACAATTATTTCATATAAATTTGAAGGATACGATTGATTGATCAATGAAGTAAGCAGATGTAAAATATTTTTCTCTTCATTCCGAGCAGCAATAATGACACTAACTGCCGATTTTTTGTAGGAAATCACCTTTTTTTTATTTTTAATTCCTTGATAGAAAAGATAAATATTATATCCATAAATTACAAAGGCAAGCAAAACTACGGTTAACATCATAATCTAATCATCATCAAAGTTAAAGAAATCTGTGCTCAAGGTATCAACGATTTCCAACGAATCTATCATCAAACTATCAATAAATAAGAATCTCAAACTATCGGGACAATTAAAAAGCAAAGTGTCCGATCTGGTTTCAATTTTCTTATTTTTTATGATCAATGCACCTCTGAGGTCAATTGGTTCAGGAAATTCCTTAGGAACCAAAAGTATTGAATCTGGCAAAGTAGTATCAGGAATTGTTTCTACCCAAATAGTTGTGTCTGGCCATACAAATCTATTTCCACCGAGATCAAAAACCAGAGAATCCTGTTCGTGTTCTCGGTAAAATGTTGGGAAAAAATTGTAATCCAAACTATCCGAAAGTGGATTAGGCTGTGTTCCGGCAATGAAATATTCATCAATAGTTTCTTCCAAGGAACTTTTAGGTAGAAGACCGGTTTCTTTGGATACGGCAACTTTTACAATTCCATCAGGCTTATCAAATTTATAGAGAGAACCATCAATTATCGGTTTGCCTTTGCTGTTCAAAGGTGAATCCAGCTCGATAGCTTTTTTCATGATATAAGGCCAGGAAGGTAAGGCAGCATTCGCTCCGGTTTGCCCAGTACCAAGTGTTGTATAATCATCAAATCCTACCCAAATTCCAGTAACATATTTTTTATTGTAACCCAGAAACCAAGCATCACGATAATCATCAGTAGTTCCGGTTTTTCCGGCAGCTGTCCATCTATAATGACAAGCAGGATTTTGTTGCCAGCGAACTCCCATTCCTGTTCCTTCATCAATTACAGATTGCATCATACTACGGATAAGAAACGCAATTTTTTCATCAAGTACTCTGATTTTTTCTATTTTTGCAGTTTCCAATATTTTTCCTTTATGATCTTCCACCCGACGAATAAAAATAGGTTTAGTTCTTTCACCATTATTTGCAAAAGTTGTATATCCAGCAATCATTTGGTATGGATAAACTACAGAAGTTCCGATGGCAAGAGAATAAAAAGGACTTATAGGAGTTGTAATACCAAATTGGCGAGCCAAGTTTCTAACTTTTTTAGGTTCTAGATCATAAATCATTTTTACAGCATATACATTTCTGGATTTTTTGAGCGCATTGCGCATTCGTGTATATCCAAAGTTTTTTTGTGAATAATTGTGCGGTTGCCAGAAGAGAGTATCGTTCTGAATAAAGCTAATAGGTTCATCATTAATTATGGTTGAAAGAGTATAACCGTTCATCAAAGCTGTGGAATACAAAATTGGTTTGAAAGATGATCCGGGTTGACGACGGGATTGGGTCATTCTATTGAATTTACTATGATTAAAATTTCTACCTCCAATCAGCACATTTACATAACCAGTTTCATTCTCTATTGTTATTGCTCCAGCTTGCACATAATCAGTTATAATATCTGTAGTATCAGCCGGAAAATCTTCATACTTTATTTCATAGTCATTTTTATTCTCAAATGCTGTAAGTTTTTTATTCAAAATAGTATCGGCATAAGTTTGTAAGTCCATATCAATAGTTGTATAGATTTTCATTCCTGATGCAAAAAGTTTTGTTGTACCATATTTTTTTTCTAATATTTTTCTGATATGCTCAATGAAATAATCTGCAGAACTATAGTTTTGTTTTGTTTCAATAAGTACTATTTCTGTTTTTATTGCTTCGTTATATTCTTTTTGGGTAATCACTTCTTCGATTAACATTCGTTTCAAAACAATGTTTCTACGTTTTTTTGCTCTTTTGGGATGACGATAAGGATAATATCCACTAGGAAGTTGTGGCATTCCAGCAAGCAAGGCAGCTTCAGTAATTGTAAGATATTTTGCTTCTTTATTGAAATATCTTTGGGAAGCTACTTCGACACCATATAAACCCGGTCCAAAAGGAGCTTTGTTCAGATAAAATTCGATGATTTCTTCTTTTGAATAATGGCTTTCAATTTGAACAGCGAGAAGTAGTTCTTTGATTTTACGTGGAATTTGTTTATCTAACGATAAAAACATATTTCTGGCAAGCTGCTGAGTAATTGTACTTGCACCTTGAGAAAAACTGAAATGCTTTAAATCTACTATTATTGCTCTAGCTAAACCAAGCAAATCCATTCCCCAATGATCATAGAAATTTTTATCTTCTGTTGCTATAAGAGCGTTTACAAGATAATCTGGCAATTCATTTATATTTGTTAATTTTCTTTTTTCAATTGAGAATACGTGAATCAAATTATCGTGCTTATCATAAACTTCTGAACCAACTTTCATATCAAATCTTTGAAGTTCACTTAAGGGTGGAAGTTCCTTGCTATAATAATAAAATAAACCTGAAATCGCTCCAAAAATGAAGAGTAAAATCAAAAGGTAAATTTTTAAGAAGCGATAAATCATTTTTTTCATAATTATTCTGATTTCCCTATAGGTTGAATATTCTTATCAATAAGTTGAAAGATCGAATCAAAAAAAGGTTTTAACATATTTGCAAAATATCCTGTAACAAAGCCTGTTACTAATCCGATAATTATTAACATTGGAATCAAATAGTAAATTGAATCATCTCTTATTAAGATCAATCTCACTGAAAAAATCTGGCAAATATTATGAGTCACTGCCCCTAAAATACTTATTCCGATTAAACTAAATCCTATATGAAATTTTAAAAAAAAAATCATTACCAAAAGGGATCCTAAAGTTCCTACAAGCGAAAAAACAGTTGAAGGATTGAACAATGTCCCCGAGAGAAACCCACCGATTATGGTTTTGGAAATTCCCACGATGAAAGCAATTCCTGTTTTTTTTTGGAATAATAGAATCAAAACTACAATATTTGCTAAACCAAATTTAAGAAAAGGTAGCGGTCTTGGGATTAAATTCTCAGCAAGATAAAGAGTTGCTGCAAAAGCTGTAAAAAAAGCAATTATGATAATTTTATCTTTGTTGTTTTTGGTAATTTTTGACATTTTGTCTCAATAGCAGAAAACGAAGCCGAAAAATTTCGACCTCGTTTTCTATAAAATCATCTACAATAGATTTATTAAATGATTAGAATTAGTTTTTCTTTTCAAAATTTATCATAAATTGAGCGAGGTCTTGCACAGCTTTCATCGGGAGTGAATTGTAAACAGAAGCACGACAACCACCTACGCTACGATGCCCTTTGAGTCCAATCATTCCTTTTGCTTTTGCTTCGGCAATAAATTTCTTCTCTAATTCCTCAGAAGGCAATCTAAATGGAATATTCATCAAAGAACGATCTTCCTTCACGACAGTTCCCCGATAATAATCGGAATTATCAAAAATATTATAAAGGTAATTTGCTTTTTCTATATTGAATTTTTCACGAACTTCCAAACCACCTTTTTCTTCAACCCATTTCAATACTTCTCCGATTACATAAATAGAAAAAGCTGGTGGTGTATTAAACATAGATCCTTTGGAAATATGAGTATTATAATCAAGCATAGATGCTAAATTTGGATTTATCTTTTCAATAATACTTTTTCGGATTATTACAAAAGTTGCTCCGGCTGGACCAATATTTTTTTGAGCTCCACCATAAATAATATCATATTTTTCAAAATTCATTGGTTTACTCAAAATATCTGAAGACATATCAGCAAAAAGAAAGGTTCCTTCCGGTACAACTGGATCTGTTTTCCATTCTGTACCACGAATTGTATTGTTTGTTGTGATATGCAAATAAGCAGGATTTTCAGCTAATTCCCAGTTTTTGGGGATATAAGTATAATTTTTATCTTTTGAACTGGCTACAATGTGCATTTTTTTTCCAATTTTAGCGGCTTCTTTCAATGCTTTTGTAGCCCAAGTGCCTGTATCAATATAGTTTGCTGTTTTGTCATCAGGACAAAAATTTAATGGAATCATCAGAAATTGTGTACTTGCTCCACCTTGCAAGAATAGAACTTCATAGTCGTCGCCCAATCCCATAATTTTCTTCATACGAGTTTTTGCACCAACAATGATTTCATCATACTCGGCAGAACGATGGCTCATTTCCATTACTGAAAGACCAAAACCCTTGTAATCAACTAGATTTTCCTGAATATTTTTCAATACTTCTTCTGGTAAGACGGCAGGACCAGCACTAAAATTATGAACTCTCATAAAATCCTCCAATATTTTTTTGCAACAAAAATTAAACACTACTAAAATAAGCAAGTTATTTTTGGTATTTTGAAAAAAAAGCGAATATAATCAGAAATATTAAGTTATTTTGCCTTTGGTAAGAAAATTCTTTACACATTTGGCACAAAAAAAGAATAAGAATAAAAAAAATTTATACAGGTATTCAAAATGAAAAATTTAGCAATGATAATACTAATTCTACTATTCGGATGTTCTATGAAAATGGATAAAGGCAAAAAGAAGGATGGTGAAAAAATAAAAAGTGTTGAAGTTAAGAAAGGATCTATCACTGTAAAATTGGAAGAAACAGGTGAAATAAAACCAATCCGAGAGTTAGAAATAAAATCAAAGATAAGTGGAAGAATTTTAAAATATTATGTCGAAGAAGGTGATTTTATCAAGGAAGATGATCTCATCGCCGATATCGAACCTGATTACAATCAAGCTGAGCAAATATCTAAGGTTAAAGATAATCTTGAATTAGCCAAGATTCGTTTGAAGAATAAAAAAGAAGACCTGCAAGATCTTCAAAAATTATTTGAAGATAATTTTGTCTCATCAAAACAACTTGACGCTGCCCAAGATGCTCTCAAAGAAGCAGAAATTAGTTTTAATAGTGCATTTCAGCAATATGAACTCGTCAGAGAAATCGAATCGGAAAATAATGTCTCAAAATTAATTTCTAGTTCATCAGGAACAATAATTCAAAAACTGGTTGAGGAAGGTGAATTAGTCATTTCCAATACCGGTTCGGTAACTGCCGGAACTGTTATCTTAAAATTGGCGGATTTAAGGAGAATGGTAGTGCAAACAAAAATCAGCGAAATTGATATTTCCAAAATTCATAAAGGGCAAAAAGCAAAAATTGCAGTTGATGCTTATCCATATAAATCTTATGATGGGACAATTACTAAGATCGCTGCAATGGCTGTTGATTATAGTAATGTGAAAGTTTTTCCGATTGAAATCGAAATTAATGATGTTGACGCAAAACTAAAACCGGGAATGACTGCTAATGTTACGATTATCGGAGAAAAAAGAAAAGATATTTTAGTAATTCCTATTCGTGCTATTTTTGCAGACGAAGATGGTTCTGATATTGTCTATGAAGTAGTAAATGATTCTATTGCTGATTCCATCCTCGTTAAAACAGGCTTGAATGATTTTCAGCAAGTTGAGATAATTGAAGGCTTGGATGAAGGTATGAAGATTTCTTTGAAAGAACCTGATAGGACTAAAGGGAAAAAATAAAATTTATACACGAATATAAGTTTAGTTATACTTGTAAAACCTGTTTGGTCTTAAGATCAGGTAGGTTTTTTTATTTTTCTGGTTTTAATGAAAAATTATTAGGAATAATTGTTATGGATTTGAACAAAATTCTTTCTACAGTTTCAAATTCCCTAATCTGGACAAGCCAGAACCTAAAAAATATTTAGCAACTAACAAGACAAACAAAACGAACTAAAAAATTAACCACAGAGTGCACCCCAGTACAGTCATTCCCTGTTAAATATTTATTGAAATTTCTCAGGGTAAACTTCCTTACGGGGCAGGCAGAGAACACAGAGGAAAAAAAGTACAAATTTATTTTCTTTTGCCCAAAACACAAGAATATTAGAAATAAGATAATGGTTATGCAGATTTGCAGTTTTAAGCAATGTTACCGATACGATATTAGATATTTTTTTCAAGGAAAAGTATGAACTCACTAATGAAAAATATATTATGCTTATATAGAAATAACACCAATTTTATCAAATATTCTTGTATTGGATTATCAGGAGCTTTGCTTGATTTCATTTTGTTCAATCTTCTTATAAAATATTTTGACTTAAATTATCAATATGCCAATATCATAAGCGTTTGTGCAGGAATTACCAACAATTATTTTCTTAATGCTTTTTTCAATTTCAGAGTAAAATCAAAACTATTGAAAAGATATTTTTCATTTTTAATTATTGGACTTTTTGGTTTATTGTTAAATGCATTATTACTTTATATTTTTATCGAAAAATTATATTTGGGAGTTGTTTTTTCTAAAGCAATCATAATATTTGTGGTTGCAATCACTCAGTATTTTCTGAACGTGAAACTAACATTTAGAACAAATAGGAAATAACTGTATTTTTTTAGCATCTAAAAATCTCGTTACGAAGTTTGTATTTGTAATTCAACTAAACATTCGTAAGTTTCCGTAAACTTTCGGGAGATTTGTGAAAAAGAAACCTTCTGAATCTTCATAAATGAGAAAATATGAAAGAAAAGCTTCGGAAGGTAATAAACTAGTATTTAAGGATTATTAAATATGGATTTAAATAGAATCAAATTTTTAGTTGTAGGTTGCGGCTTTTTTGGAGCAGTAATTGCAGAAAGAATCGCAAATGATTTAAATGAAAAAGTAATGATTATTGATAAAAGACCTCATATCGGGGGGAATTGTTATTCAGAAAAAGATGAAGAAACCGGAATTTTTTATCATAAATACGGAACTCATATTTTCCACACTTCAAATAAGACTGTTTGGAATTATATTAATAATTTTACCGAGTTTAATGGCTATTATCATCAAGTGCTAACAACATACAAAAATAAAGTTTTCCAGATGCCGATTAACCTTGAGACAATCAATTCTTTTTACAATATTAATTTGAAACCATACGAAGTAGATAATTTTTTAAAAAAAGAAATTGCCAAAGAAAATATTACAAATCCCAGAAATTTTGAAGAAAAGGCAATTAGTATGGTTGGAAAACCTTTGTACGAAGCTTTTATCAAAGGTTACACCGAAAAGCAATGGGGAAAAAATCCAAAAGACTTACCGGAATCTATTCTAAAAAGATTACCTTTTAGAAAAAATTATAATGAAAGTTATTTTTTTGATCGTTGGCAAGGAGTTCCAAGCTCAGGATACACCGAAATTTTCAATAAAATGTTAAACAACAAAAATATTGAAATAAAATTAGATAAGGATTTTTTTGATATTAGAGATAGCATTCCCGATTCTACTTTCATTATTTATAGTGGAGCGATTGATCGTTTTTTTGATTATAAATTCGGAAAGTTAGATTGGCGAACAATAGTTCTGAAAAAGCGAATTGCTCCGGTAGAAGATTTTCAAGGGACTTCCGTGATGAATTTTGCAGAAAAATCTATTCCTTATACCAGAATTCACGAACCAAAACATCTTCATCCGGAAACAAAATATTGGAACGAAAAAACGCTTTTAATCGAAGAATATCCAAAATCAGATGATGGTTCTTCTCCATTTTATCCTATAAATGATCCAAAAAATAAAAAACTCTTTGCAAAATATTCTGCTGAAGCACAAAAATCAAAAAACATTATTATTGGGGGAAGACTTGGAGATTATAAATATTACGATATGGACAAAACTATAGAAATGGCACTTGAGTCGTATGAAAAACGAATAAAAAGGAGAAAAGGAAAAGGGAAGAAAAATTGAATATCCAATATCGAATACAGAATGATGAATATCGAAGGTAAAGAAAAAAAGAAAGGGAAAAGAAAACTGGAAACTGGAAATTGGGAAAAATGAAAAAGACAGAAGAAATCAAAAGCCTTAAATCTTTAAATTGATTTATCTTGCGATTTTGGCGACTTGGTGGTAAAAAAAGAGAAAAAATGATAAAAAAAACAAACGAACTTGCAATAATTATGCCTGTTTACAACGAAGAAGGTATTATTCAAACCGTTATTGCAGATTGGACAAATGAATTACAAATAATTGGTATCAAGAATTTCAAGATTCACGTTTATAATGATGGTTCAAAAGATGACACTTTTAAAATTCTAAAAAAGATTGCTTTAAATAACAATAACTTGGTAGTTCATAACAAGCTAAATTCTGGTCATGGACCCACCATATTAAGTGGTTATCAGGAAAATATTGATAAAGATTGGATTTTTCAAACCGATTCTGATGATGAGATGAGTCCGAAATATTTCAAATATTTATGGGAGAAAAGAGAGAGTTACGATTTTCTGATTGGTAGAAGAGATAATCGCTCTCAACCTACTATGAGGAAGATAATCAGTTTTATTTCAAGATTAACGGTGAAAGTTTTTTACCGGAAAGGTATTTGGGATGTGAATTCACCATATCGCTTAATGAAAACTGCAAAAATAAAAGAGATAATTCTTAATATTCCCAAAGATGCATTTGCACCTAATGTAATTATTTCGGGTTTTGTCTGCTTGAAAAAGCTTAAAGTATGTGAAATAAAAATTCCACATAAAAATAGACAAACCGGTGAAGTTTCTATAAAAAAATTTAAACTTTTCAAAGCTGCTTTCAAATCTTTTTCCCAAACCATTAGATATCGTTTTGTGAGAAATTAATAAAATCTCTCTAACTCCTTTCCTCTTGCGAAGGGGAAGGATTGGGATTGGAATCCAAATAATGAAACAAAACACTGCTATCAACAATATTGACAGTATCATTTTTTCTATTTTTTGTGGAATTGTAGCTACATTTTGGAATTATTTTTATGGATTGGATAACCACATCGAGCAACTTCCCATTTTAATGCGAGCTATTGATAATTCCTATTTGATAAATGATTTTTTTACAAATGCAACTTCAGGATTTGGACCTCGCTATTATTTTGTTCATTCAATTGCTTGGTTAGGTAATTTTGTTTCAATTCCAATGATTTTTTTTGTTTTTACATTACTATCGAATATTTCAATATCAATAATTACTTATCTTTTTTCCCGTGATTTTTTTAATAACTCAAAATTTGCCGGTATTGTTGCCAGCATTTTGGTGATGTCTGTAAGTACAATTAGAATTGGCTCTACCCCTGTATTATTCCTGAGTTATTTAGAACCATACTCTGTTGCTCTTCCTCTTGTTTTGTTGTCTTTTTTATACGCAATCCGAAAAAATCTAATTTTGACAGGTCTATTTAGCGGAATTGCTGCCATAATTCATCCGTTGTTTGGATTGGGTTCAGGAGCTATCCTGCTGTTAAGTTACTTTGTTCTAAATATTCTTGAAGGCAATAAGCTTTTAAAAGATTATTTTCAAATTTTTATAGGAAGTGCAATATTAATTTGTCTTTCATTAATTAACTTGATTCCTCATTTTCAAGCAGAAATCCAACAAATAAGTTCAGAAGAATTTATAGATATTCTTGCTCATTTTAGGCATCCACACCATTATATTCCGAGTTATATCTTATCAATAAAACCAATAATTCTTTCTATTACTTTTTTGGGAGCAGTTGCAATTACTTGGTATCTATGGCAAAAAAAATCTGAAAGCAATAAACATCAATCTAAGTATATTTTTACCGTTTCAATTATTATTATTCTCCTGTGCATCGGTGGATATATTTTTGTCGAGCTAATTCCTTCCAGATTCTTGGTAACAGCTCAAACATTTCGTTTTCTAAATATTATCAAATGGATTGCATTAATTTTATTTTCCGGAACCATAATTTATGCTTTTTCTGATAATAAAAATAAAATATGCAATTTTTCACTTTTTATCAGCGTACTGTCGCCTATAACTGTATTTATTGCATTATCTTCAAATGTTATTGAAAACTTTATTGGAAATAGAAAATCATTTTTATCTAATTTTAGGTTTTTCTTTAAACCTGTGATAGCCCTTGTGCTAATAGTTTCATATTTAATCATTAAACCTACTACTTCGATTTACTTGTTTTCATTTTTTTCCTTTGTAGTATTAATTATTTTATATAGAAGCAGAAAGTTTTTTTATTCAATAATTTCACTAACTCTACTATTCATCCTATTAAATTCGTTTTATTTCCCAAAGATTGATTTGCCTTCTAAATTTGAATCAAAACTTAGTAAGTTTTTTCGACCAAAATTTCAGTTATCAGATTATTCCGGTGATAATATTGAAATTGCAGATTATATTAAACAAAATACAGAGGTCAATGCAGTTTTCTTAATTCCTCCGTTGCTTGGTGAATTACGGTTATTTGCGAAAAGAGCGGTTGTTGTAGATTTTAAAGCTTTTGTTTTTCAAGAACCGGAAATGCTTCAATGGAAAGAAAGGATATTAGATTGCTATGGAATTGCAAAATCTAATGGATTTGTAGCAGCAGAGGAATTTGATGAAAATTATAAAACTATTTCAGATTCCAAAATAGAATATTTAAGAAATAAATATAACATCTCCTTTGCAATATTGTACAATCAAACTGAAACAAAGTTTCCTGTTTTATATGAAAATTCTACATATAAACTTGTTGAAGTGAAATAATTCATAAAATAGTTATCTGAATATGTAAAATTGGTAAATAATATGGAAAAAGTTAAGATTTTCAAAAAAATCCGTTTTTACCAAAATCAATCTTTTATTGGAAATTCAATTACGTAAACTGTACCATTATTTTTTTCTAATTTTATTGTTCCTTCTAATTGGGTAACCAAACTATGAATCAATTCGATGCCCAAATTCGTTTTATCTACTGTTAATTCCTCCATAGAAAATCCTTTGCCATTATCTCGAATGGTCAAAATGTAATTTCCTGCTTTTTGTTGAAAAGAAATTTGGATAACTCCTTTTTCAACTTCAGACAAAGCATGTTTCAGAGAATTTGAAATAATTTCGTTAAAGATAAGTCCAATTGGTATAGCCGCATTTGCAGTTAATGAAATATTATTAGTTTCTATTTCATAACAAACGTTTTGAGCTGAATATTGAATAACAAGATAACGAACTAAACTATAGAAATAATCATACAAGCTAATCTCTGCAAAATTGGAGGACATATATAATTTTTCGTGAACGAGAGACATCGCCATAATTCTATTTTGACTGGATTGAAAAATCTGCAAAAGCGAATGATCTTTGATGTTTTCAGCTTGCAATTTCAATAAACTGAGAATAATTTGCATGTTGTTTTTAACTCGGTGATGAATTTCCTTTAGTAAAATCTCTTTTTCTATTAACGATTGTTTGATTACTTCCTGAATTTTTTCTCGTTCTTGAATTTCATGTTCCAACTTTTTATTTGTAGCTATTAGTTCTTTTGTACGTTCCTGCACCAAAATTTCTAAATTATCTTTCATATTCTTCAAATCTTCTTGCATTTTTTTTCGTTCATTGATTTCAGCATGCAATTGGAGATTAATTTTCATTTTTAGTTTATAACGATTGTATAAAATGGAAGCCATAATGATCAGCAAAATAATAGCAAGCAGAGAAAATAGCCAATTAATACGTTGTCTTTTAATCTTCAATGTAGTAATCTGCTGGTCTTTCCGCAGAAGTTCCAGTTCTTTCTCTTTTTTCTCCGAATCATATTTGATATCAAGTTCAGCAATTCTACGTGTAACTTCATCTGAATATATTGAATCGCGAATTTCTGTATATTGTTGAAATAATTTTAATGCTTCTTCATAGTTTTGTCTTGCAGAATACAATTGGGAAAGATGGGAATAATATTGTTCGCAAAGTGTTTTTGATTTGATCTCTTGTGCTATTTTTAGTCCGGTAAGATATTTTTCTTGGGCTTTATCCAGTTCTTTTTTCTCAAGATGAAGATTCCCAATGTTTAATAGCGTATTAGCAAGACCGTTTTTATCATTAATTTCATTTTTTATTTTGAGTGATTGCTCATAATAATTCATAGCTTGAGAGAAATCATTTTTACCGAAATGAAGTTCTCCGATATTATTCAATGTACCTGCAATAATAATTTTATCACCAATTTGCCGAGAAACTGCCAGAGCTTCATTAAAGTAATTTAAAGCTTTATTATTATCATTTGTAAACCAATAGATGGTTCCGATATTACTCAATGAACCGGCTACACCTTCTAAATCATTCAATTCTTGTTCAATTTCTTTTGCATTGATAAAATATTCTAAAGCTTTGTTATAATTTTTCAAGTACCAATATACGCTACCGATGTTTTTCAAAACTGCAGCATAGGAAATTTTATCACCATTGGTTTCTACGATTTTTATCGCCTTCAGAAAGTAATCAAGTGATGTGTCATAATCACTAAGATTTAAATAGATAACTCCAATATTGATATATGATTTCGCTATACCTTTTTTGTTTTTAATCTTTCTATCTATCTTTAACGATTTTTGATAATGTTCCAGAGCATTGGGATAATCCTTCACGTAAGAATAAACATTTCCAATAGTTTGATGAGCAGCAGCTTTTTGCTTATCTGTTGTTGAAATCTCAGATACTTGCATCGCATAATTCAAAGCTTTCTCAAATGATATTGTCCAATGCAAATGAGAAAGTTCATCTAAAATGGAGATTTTTTCATCAATACTTGTTGCTTTATGCAAGCTTGTTTGCAAACTGTCAATATTGGTTTGAACACTAGATAAAAAAATGCTGATGATTAACATTAAAAGAAAATACAGTTTTTTCATCCCTACCTTCTTTTTTCATCTTTAGAAATACGGCATTTAAGGAAATTTTCTTTTAGCAGCTGTTAAATTTGTGCAGTTGATAGTTATTTCTACTTCCACCTTATCCATTAATTCAAAAAATTGATTTTATTAGTCAAGTATTTCATTTTAATTTAATCTCCTAACCTAGACAAGCCAGAACCAAAAAGGACTCACCGCCAAGATGCTAAGTCGCAAAATGAGAAGAAGTATCTCGTTCCAATGCTCTGCGTTGGAATGCAATTATAGACGCTCTGCGTCAATGTCAGATTCCTTAATTTAATAAGAACGCAAAGCTTATTCTTGTTCCTAAGCCCGGCTTGGGAACACACTAATATAAGAAGCCCCTGCTTCGTTTGAAATCCATTAAACAGGGGCTTGATAATGAAATAGTAGACTATTAAAAAAAATCAATCTTTTAAAGTTTTTTTAATTCTCTCCAGATTTTTCTGAAATACTTTCAAATTGGCATCATCTTTATCAGCTAATTTGAAAGCTTTTGCATAATTCTCTTTTGCGAGCTTATATTGTTTATTATTTTCATAAGCATCCCCCAGACTATCATAAACATTAGCAGATTTCGGAAATCTTTTTATATTTTCCTGAAAGACTTCAATTGCTTTCTTAACATCCTTTTTAAATAAAAGGTTATATCCTAACAAATTAATAGTATATTCAGGAGTTTCGATACCATAGTTATATTTTTCGGAAATATATTTGTAATGATCGTCCAGAGCCTTGATATCCTCCTCCATTTTTTCTTTTGGCAAAACCCAATCAGCATACATTTTTTCAAGACCGTGATAAATACTTAAATGTGGAATAGAACCATGCGTTTCAGTTTTCATATTTGTATATGTAAAATCAAGTTTGTCTGGTGATTTGGTTTCGATTATAAAGGTAAATTTATCTATCGCCGGAATGTATGGTGGTTCATCTCCCAAAGTCATATAAAAGAATTTATAATTGTTATAAGGAGCTTTTAAATCGGTTTCTGCCTGTTTAACTAATAATTGTTCATCATAATGTAAATAAGGGCTGATAGCAATATATGAATCGAATAAATCCGGTTTTTCTAAGAAAGTATATGCTGAGAACGTTCCACCAAAGGAATGTCCGACAAGTATACGATACTTTTGTGTCCGGTAATTGAGATCAATATGAGGGATCAGTTCATCTGAGATAAAGGAAAGAAAATTTTCAGCTCCTCCTGAAGTTGGCACTTTTTTAGTATTGGTGGGTAAAAAATCTTTGTTGCGATCAATATTTTTGATAGCCACCACTATAAGCTGAGGTATTAAACCCTGTGATGAAAGAAATTGGACAATACCAGTAACATGATGAAAATGGTAGCCGCCATCCAAAAGGTAGAGTACTGGATATTCTTTTTTTGTAACATCATAACCCTTTGGTAAATAGACAAGCATCTGCCTATCTTGTTCCAAGACCTTTGATTTGATGGATATTTTTTCACCAATTGTGATTTTATCATCACCTTTTTCTGCCCAAAGCAGATTGTTTAAAGATAGAACAGCTACGAAAAGAATAAATACTGTTTTTAATAATTGAGATTTCGTTTTCAATAAATTCATTGTTTAGCTCCTTGTTTTTTTTATTTTTCTAATTCTAATTATTTATTAGTGTTAAGTCAAACTTCAAATGACGGATGAGTATCACAAACAATCCTGTTTGTGCCTTTTGCATCATTTGTATCTTATACACAAACAGAATTGTTTGTGATACTTGACTTGACAATAGTATTTTCCATTTCTCATTTATGATTTACAATTCTCAAAGTGTAGCTTTGAGCAACTATTCATATTTCAAAGCTTTCACCGGATTTGAATTTGCAGCTTTTATAGTTTGAAAACTTACTGTAATCAAAGCAATGAACAGTGCAATTAAACCGGAGAATAGGAATAACAAAGGGTTCAAATTCGTTCGATATGCAAAGTTTCTTAACCATAAGTTCATGGCAAAATATGTAATAGGCCAAGCAACAAGATTAGATATCAAAACCCATTTCGCAAAATCCTTCGTAAGAATGAAGACAACAGACCATACAGTCGAACCCAGAACTTTTCTAATCCCAATCTCTTTGGTGCGTTGTTCTGTTATGAACATTGCCAAACCAAATAAACCCAAACAGGCAATAAAAATAGCGAGTCCGGCAAAAGTTGCAATTTTACCGGCAAAATTTCTCTCATTGAAAAATTGATATCGGAAAGCATCATCAAAAGTAAATGAATTAAAATCTCTATCTGCCCAAATTTCGGTAAATATTGCTTCAATTTCTTCAGTAGTTTGTTCTACATTCTCTGTTCGAATCAGAAGAAGAGCATTTTTGGGAGCATAATGTAAAATCATCGGTTCTATCTTCTTTTTAGAATCACCAAAATGAATATCTTTAACCACTCCAATTACATTCAGAATTACATCAGAACCATCTGCTGGAACGTGAATCACTTTTTTTCCTTCAGGAGTATCCCAGTTAGACATTTTAAACGCTGTTTCATTCATCAAAATAGAATTTGTCGAATCTACTACAGAACCTTTCCTGAAATTTCTACCAAATAGAATCTCGATATCCAATGTTTTGATAAAATCTTCATCAACAAATACTTCATCCGTCATTACACCGTGCTCACCTTGGCGATGATCAAAAAAAACTTCTGCAGTCGGTAATGTTTGCCCCGGCAATTGTCTTATCCTAGTTGCACTTTTCACAGATGGTAAATCCAAAACTCTTTCTTTGAAAAGGTCGTTTTGAAGTGAGATATTTTCATCAAATGAAGGTACTATGACAATATTTTCTTTTTTATATCCGAAATCCCTCTCTTGCAAATAGCTCAGTTGATTTATCACGATCATTACACCCAAAATCAATGATATTGAGATTGAAAATTGAACAATTACCAGAACTCGTCGTAAAATTGCACCTTTTCTACCGGATTTGAGTTCACCTTTTAGGGTATTTACCGATTTTAATGATGATATTACAAAAGCCGGATAAATTCCGGAAAGTAATCCGATAACTATTGAAATAAGCAACATTCCCGGTAGAAATAAAAAGTTTTGGAACATTTTAAAATCTAATTGTTTATTTAGAAACTGCTCTAAATGCGGTAAAGCGATTTCCAAAGCTCCTAAAGCAATAATCATCGCAATAAATGTGTATAAAATGGATTCTGTAAGAAATTGCAGAGCAAGCTGAACTCTGGTTGCACCTACAACTTTTCTCATTCCCACTTCCTTTCCTCGTTTGGAATAGCGTGCACTGGAAAGATTTATAAAATTTACAGAAGCCACAACTAATACTAAAATTGCAATTGCTATCAGACTATAAACAACCGAAGAATCACTTTTGAATAGATTAAAATTGTCATATCTCAATTCCGCAGATTTCAAATGCATATCAAGAAGAGGTTGCATTACGGGTGTAAACATCTTAGTCATATTATTTGCTCTTGCTACACTAATGATTTTGTTTTCCACATCTTTTGGAACAATATTATCTTTAACGCGGATATAGCCTGTAAGAGTTAGATTTTCCCACGAATCCCACCACATCGGATTTATGGAAACATCCATTTTCATAATCACACTGTAACGCAGATGAGTATTCCTAGGTGGATTTTCTACAATTCCGGCAACATAACCATTTTCAACATAACTGATATCAAGTGCTTTTCCGAGCGGATCTTCATCTCCAAAAATCGCTTCCGCAGTTTGTTGGGTAAGATAAACAGCATTCGGATCTGATAACAAAGTTTTCTTATCTCCACTTATTATATTAGGTCGAAAAACACCAAAGAAACCGGAATCGGTGAGCATTGCTCTCCGAAATACAGCCATAGAATCCGGCACTTCAATATCTGCTCGTTTTATACGTGCTCCGTAGCCACCAATGCGTGTAGCAGCTTGAATTTCCGGTATTTCATCAACTAATTTTGAATACAAAGGTCCAACCGTTACAGCAGAAATCCAATCTTTGGAATTGTCGTTGGAAATAACTCTATAAATATTCTCAGGTTCATCGAAATGATGATCAAAAGTAAGATCATCAAAAACATATAAACTGATAATAATACAAACGAATATACCAAGCGAAAAACCCAAAATATTGATAAATGAAAATCCTTTGCTTTTTATCAAATTCCGTATTGCTGTTTTAAGATAATTTTTTAACATACTATTTCTCCCGATCTTTTCTATTTCTTTCTCTCATTCATAATTTTAAAGCATTAGCAATGAATTGTTATTCATATTTCAAAGCTTTTACCGGATTTGAATTTGCACATTTAATTGTTTGAAAGCTAATTACCAGTAAGGCAAGAACAAGTGTTGCCAGCCCTGGTAAAACAAAAATCCAGATGTCCAATTTTATTTTATACGGAAAATTAAGAAGAAGTAATTCCATTAATACAAATGCTAATACCCATCCAATTGCATTTGCGATAAGAATAGATTTAGTAAAATCTGAAGTAAGTAATTTAACAATTTTTATTACAGATGCTCCGTGAACTTTTCTGATGCCGATCTCTTTGGTTCTTTGCTCTGTCATATAGGATGAAAGCCCGAATAATCCGAGGCAGGAAATTACAATTGCTAAAACTGCAAAACTAGCTAATAATAATTCTATACGTTTTGATTTACGATACATCGCTTCCAGATCATCTTCCAAAAAACCAAATTCAAATGGAAATTCAGGATTGTATTTCTTGGTTATCTTCTTAATTTCAGTAATTGTGTTTTCCACATCAGCATTATCAATTCTAATTGTTAAATATCTGTATCCCCACTTTTCTGTTGAACAAAAAATGAAAAGCGGATTGATTTTGTTGCTTAAAGCCATATAATGAAAATCCTTGATAATACCGATAACATTATAAGAATTTTTACTATCTTTATATATAGTTGTTCCAATAGGATTTTCCAGTCCTGTTACTTCAGCATATCTTTCATTGATAATGATGTTAGGGGAATTTGTAGGATATTTCTCTGAAAAGAAATTGCCCTGCTTCATTTCCAATTTCATAGTTGCCAAATAATCGTAATCAACATTCAGAGCTGTAACCAGAGGATTCAAATTCTCATCAATACCATCCCATTTCCATCCTGAACCATTCATATAACTTCCGGTGGGAAGTTGGGACGATACTGTGGCGTCAAAAATATTCCTATTCTGAAGAAGCTCATTTTTGAACATCGGATAGTTCTCTTTCAGATCACCATCCAACTTCATATATATCAAATGTTTCTTATCAAATCCCAAGCCTTTGTTTTTCATAAATCGGGTTTGTTTATAAATTACAATAATGCTTATTATCAGAACAATAGAAACTACAAATTGGAATATCACAAGAACCTTACGCATTGGTGATTTTGTACTGGAAATGAAATTTCCGCTTTTTAATACAGTTGTAGGCTTAAATGAAGAGAGTACTATTGCCGGATAAATCCCGGAAAGAATCCCTGTTAAAATGGTAATTGCAGGAATTCCCAAAAGAATGAATTTATTTGAAAGATTGAATGCAACATTTCTCTGTAAAATTTCACCAAAAACAGGCAAGAAAACTTCTACAAGCCCAATTGCGATGAATAGTGCAAATATAGACATTATAATAGACTCACTGAAAAACTGCATCATTATCTGTTTTTTGCTGCCACCAACTACTTTCCTGAGTCCCACTTCTCGTGCTCTTGCAGAAGAACGTGCTGTAGTTAAATTGATAAAATTGATACAAGCAATCACCAAAATCAAAATAGCAATATATGAAAACAGGATAACCATCCCCAGAAAACCGTACAAGAATAAACGCATTCTTGAAAACGGATAAAGTGAAACCTCTGTATCAGATTTGGGTAATGAGTCTTTAATTCTGTTTTTTATCTTTTCCTTCACTTGTTTATAATCGGTTCCTTTGGTAAGTTGAATATATGTTGTGTAAGATAAATTGAACCAAGTTGTAGTAGCATTCTCATACCATAATTCATTTAAAAAATCAACAGGAACAACAATATCAAATTGAAGAGAAGAATTTTCAGGAATATTCTTAAAAATACCTCCGACGGTAAGATAAAATTGATTATCAAAAAAGATCGTTTCTCCGACAATATCTTGTCCTTTGAAATGCTTTTCTGCAATACCTTCTGAAATAAAAATTGTTTGAAAATCATATTTTGCAGTTTCATAATTTCCTTGAATAAAAGGGAGTGAGAATATTTCGAAAATGGATGGATCCGCGAATTTAATTCTTTCTTTGAAAGGTTTTTCATTATAAGTAATCAGATATTCTGAGTGGCTGTTATTCATTCTTGTCGAATTGACAATTTCTGGATATTCCGCTTTCAGAGCAGGACCCAATGCCGGAACATTCCCTGTTCCGAAACTGTTTTTATTTCCAAATTTTGTATAATTTGTAACCAAATAAATATCATCAAGATTCTCATGAAATTTATCAAAAGTAAGTTCGGTCTGAATCCACATTAGAATAATAATACAAACTGCCATTCCAACTGCTAGTCCAATTATGTTTATGAATGAATATACTTTTTGTCTGAGAATATTTCTTAATGCTATTTTTATATAATTTTTAAACATAAAAACCTCCTCAATAATGTATCATAAGCAATCCTGCTTGTATCTTTTGTATTGTTTGTGATACCTAACCTGATACTAGTTTGTCATTAAATTATACTTGAATTTCAATTTTACACATTTCATCACCCTGCAATAGAGATTCGATTAATTTCACTTTTACTTTTCTTTGCAGAATGAATTCCCAAATATCTCGATAAAATCCTGCTCCGCAGTAACAATAATTTTTATCGATGGGAGTTTTATTTGATTTTAAAGCTTCCCGAATACGTGGACAATGGCAATAATGAAAACGTTTTTTATTTTCATCAGTAGTTTGGAAATATTCGTGAAAATCTTTGGGTATCTTTATTGCTGTGATTATGTTTCCTTTCAATTTTCCAGCCATTCCCATATTATGATCAATAATATATTTTAATTGTTTTTCATTTAAGTTTTTGTATTTTGTGATGAATTTGATGAAATATTCCTGCAAAAGTTGATGAATTTGTCCCAAGTCATTATTTTTTTCATATTCTTTTTGCAATGTTATCAGATAATCTTTAGAAGTCAAACAAGCACAACCGCACATCACATCAATAATATCATCCTCAGAAAGTTCTTGATTCAATATTTTCATTAATTGAAAAGTCCAATCAATAGTTTCATTATGAGAAAATAAGACCTTTTCAAATAGATCATTCCTACCGATTTTTTGCAAACCTGTTTTAAGTTTGTTTAACCATTGTTTTTCGAAATCACACATTATTATCCTAATTGTAAATTAAGGGACGACAAAAGAATAACTTGAATTTTCCCTTTCTCTGTTTTTTCCATTCTATTTCTCTTCAAAAGCTTTCTGCGGTTTTAAGAATAGCTCTTTTTTTTTGGAAATGTCAAATTCAGGAAGATATTTCTCTACAATCGAAAAAACATCAATTATCAATTCAAAAAGCTCTTCGATAATATCTTTTGGAGATTGATTATAAAGTTCTAGAATACGTTTATACAAATTTTCCGGTTTATGTTCCAGTTTTTCTATCACATAACTAATTTTTCGAAAATCACCCGGCATATATTTCCGGTTCACTCCAAGAAGTGTTCCTAATAAGCGTTTCACATAAATACTAATTACATCTTTTGCCCAGATGATATTATCCTCTTTTTGGAATCTATATCTAAGTTCATCAAAAGGACCAAATCGTAAATATCTTTCTGAAAGCTTCAAAGCCAATTCTTCGGGATATCTACTGAGACTTTTTTTCATCTCATTAATGTATTTTTCTCCATAAAGTGGAATTACGGTTTGAATCCCATCCGCTAT